>JACVSB010000086.1 GCA_014534155.1 Thermoleophilia bacterium | reverse complement strand
GCGACGGCCCCGACCACGATCCCCGCGAGCACGGCCTGCGGAAGCGGGGCGACGAGCGACGCGAACGGGAGGAAGACGAGCACCGCAAGCCCCGTGACCGCCCCGCTCCAGCGCGTCTGCGCTCCGGCCAGCCTGTTCAGCGCGCTGCGCGAGAACGATCCTCCCACCGGGAACCCGCCCGAAAGCGCGGCGGCGATGTTCGCCGCCCCCTGGCTCACGAACTCGCGGTTCGGGTCCCACGGGCGGCGTTCGGCCGCCGCGAACGTACGCGCGATCGCGGCGGGCTCGGCGAAGCCGACGAGGGCGATGACGACGCCGGGAACGAGGAGGTCGGGCAGGGAGTCCCAGCCCAGCCCGAGCGAGAAGGGTGGCCGCTCGACCGGGATCGAGCCGACCTTCTCGCCCTCGTACCCGGCCAGCCGGCTGAAGACGATCCCGATGGCGGCCGCGAGGAGCACGCCGGGAAAGAGCGCGTGCACCCGAGGAGCAGCGACGACGAGCGCCAGGGTCGCGGCTGCGAGCAGGACAGCCGTCACGTCGGCCGCGCCGACGTGCGCGAGCGAGTACGCCGCCCGCTCGAGGACGCCGTCCCCGGGCGCCTGCACGCCGAGAGCGGTCGGAAGCTGCGAAGCCACGATGAGGATCGACGCTCCCGTCGTGAACCCGAGCAGGACAGGCTGCGACATGAGGTACGCGACGACACCGCCTCGCGCGACGCCGATGACGAGGCGAGTCACCCCCACGATGAGGGCGAGAACCAGGCCGAGCGCGACGTAGTCGTCGCTTCCGGGCGGCGCGAGGGACGAGAGCGCCCCGAACGTGAGCAAGCTCGTGATCGCGACCGGCCCCGTCTGCAAGTACGGCGACGAGGCGAAGAGCGCCGCGACGATCGGCGGCAGCGCTGCAGCGTAGAGGCCCCGGGAGGACGGCATCCCCGCGAGTTGGGCGTACGCGAGCGACTGCGGAAGCAGGACGAGCGCCACCGTGATGCCCGCGACGAGGTCGCTCGGGTGGAGCGCGTGGAGAGCGAGCGCGGTCCTCCGGGTGGCCTCGTCGCCTGCGCGTCTCGCCCCCGAACGTCGTCTCCCTCGGCCGGGTCTTCCGCCGCCGACGAGCACGACCGGCGCCCGCCCGCCTAGTGCGCGACGGCGGTCGCGAGCAAAGCCTCGACGCGGGCGACGACGTCAGCCGTCGCCAGCCCCCGGTGCGCGAGCGTCGTCCGCCGCCAGAGGACGTCGTCCGCCGTGCACGCGAGCTCGTCCGTCCGTGCGTAGACCGCCTGGGCGGCGATGTCGGGACCGGCCGGATGAAGCGGCTCGAGCAGGTCCCCGTCTCCGTCTGCCAGCGCGACCAGGGCTTCCGCGTCTGCGCCGTAGAGCCGGGCCAGGTGCGTCCGCGTGCGCTCGTCCAGCTCGGGACGAAGGAGCGCGAGGCGAGAGGCGACGGCTCGAGGGTCGGCGGCACCCGGAAGCGGCACCGGCGCGCTCTCCAGCCCCCGCAAGCCGAGCTCCGAGCGCAGCGTCGCAAGTGCGGAGAGGGCGATGCGCCTGTACGTCGTCAGCTTCCCGCCGGCGATCGAGAGCATTCCCGCGGGGCCGCGCAGGAAGAGCGTCTCCCGGCGCGACCTCGCCGTGTCGCCGCGCGCGCCGGGCAGGACGCGGAGCCCGGCGAACGTCGCGACCACCCGATCCCGCCGGAGGAGCGCTCCGTCGAGCGCCACGGCCGCCTCCGCAAGCACCGCGTCGACGTCCGCGGCGGTCGCCACGGCGTCGCCCGGCTCGCCGTCGAAGAGCGTGTCGGTCGTTCCGAGCAGGAGCGTGCCCTCCCAGGGGAGGGCGAACGAGACGCGCACCGCGTCGTGGGGGATCGTGAGCGCGGCCGACCAGGGCGCGTCGAGGGAGACGAGCACGTGGACGCCCTTGCTCAGTCGGCAGGCCGCGCGCGCGTTTGGATCCTCGAGGCGGCGGACCCGGTCGACCCAAGGGCCGGTCGCGTTCACCACGGTCCGCGCCCGCACCGAAGCCGTCTCGCCGCTCAGCACGTCCCGGACCTCCCCGCCCGCTACCCGCCCGCGCACGATGCGGAGCTCGATCGCCTCGACGTAGTTGGCCACGGTCGCTCCCTGCGAGCGCGCCGCGCGCACGTTCGCGAGACAGAGGCGGCCGTCGTGCGTGGAAGCGTCCGTGTACGCCCCGCACGCACGAAGCCCGTGCAGCCGCAGCGCGGGGACGCTCGCCCGGGCCTGCTCCGGCGAGAGCAGGCCGCCCGCCGGCTCGCCCGCGAGCTTCGAGTAGACGAAGAGGCCCGCCCGCACCGTCGCCGGCCGGTAGGGCCCGCGCTCGTAGAGCGGCAGCAGGAACCGGAGCGGCCGGACGAGGTGCGGCGCCACGATGCCCATGAGCGCGCGGCGCTCCGCGTGCGCCTCGCGGACGAGGCGCAGGTCGCCCAGGCGGAGGTAGCGCAGCCCGCCGTGGATCAGCTTCGAGGAGGCGCCCGACGTCTCGGAGGCGAAGTCCGCGCGCTCGACGAGAGCGACTGCGAGACCCGCTCGGGCGGCCTCGTTCGCGATCCCCGCTCCCACGATCCCACCGCCGATCACGAGGAGGTCGAAGCTCCGGCCTGCCAGCTCCTCGAGGGCGCGGTTGCGCGCTGTCACGCGATTCGGTTCGTCCACGCCGTCCCGCCGTCCGCCCCGTGCACCTCGAGGCGCGCGTAGGGGGCGGCGGAGGGAATCGCGAGGCGTGCGGCCGTGATCCCGTCGTCGTCCTCCGCGAGCACCTCGGCGCGGTGGGCGAACCCGAACGGCTCCGCGCCCACGCTCGCTCCGCGCGCGGGCCCCGCGATGAGCGCGATCCGGCGGGCCGGGCTGCAGGAGACCTGGGCGGCTCCTTCCTCGACCTCGAGCGCCTCGATGCGAGGGCCGGTCGAGCTGTAGAACGACCCCTCGCGAAGCGCCGCGAGCACCGCGGCGGCCGACGCCTCGGCCGCCCGAATCCAGGTCCACGCGTGCCCGCTGTCGAAGCCGGGGTGGTGCGAGTCGTCCACGGCGAGCGCGTGCCAGCGCCGGCCCGCCTCGAGCGCCTCGTCCCAGTGCACCGAGGCCAGGCCGCGGCCGACCTCGAGCTCGCAACCCGCGTTGTAGACCTCGAGGCCAGCGAGGCCGTCGCACGCGACCACGTCCGACATGCGGAGCCCGCTCCAGTACGGGTGCGCGAGGAACGCGACGCCGCCGTGGCCGTTGACCCACTCGACGGTCTCCTCCAGGGCCGGGAACGGCCCGTCCGGCCGCTCGGGCGCCTCAGTCACGCCGAGCGCGAGCACGTGCGCCCGCCGCCCGCTCCCGGGGACGGTGGCGTCCAGCTCGACGCTCGGGATGACGACGAGGGAACCGGTCGGGGCAGGCGCGCTTCGCACCCAGTGGTCGGTGACGGCGAGGACATGGAAGCGCCGCCGCTCGTAGTGGGCGACGAGCGCCTCCGGGCTGAGCTCGCCGTCGGAGGCCGTCGTGTGCGCGTGGAGGGCGCAGCGAAGCCACGCCCCCGGGCTCTCGAACGGGAGGAGGGTCACGTGTCGGGGCTAGCGAGAACCGCCGGCCGCAGCCGGCTCTGCGACGAGGTCGGGGATCGCCGAGAGGAGCTCGCGCGTGTAGGGATCCTGCGGGTACAGGAAGAGGCGCTCGGTCTCCCCCTGCTCGCGCACCTCGCCATCCTTCATGACGAGCGCGCGCGTCGCGATAGTCCGCACGACCGCCAGGTCGTGGCTCACGAAGATGACCGCCGTCTCGAACGTCTCCGCGAGCTCGGCGAGGAGCTCCAGGATCGTCGCCTGGACGGACACGTCCAGCGCCGAGGTCACCTCGTCGCAGAGGAGGAGCGACGGGCGAGCGGCGAAGCCTCGCGCGAGCGCGACGCGCTGCTTCTGGCCGCCGGAGAGCTCCGAGGCGTAGCGGCCGCGCATGCCGCGCGGGAGCTTGACCGCGTCCAGGAGCTCCTCGATCGCCGCCCGGTGGGCGCTTCGCGGCACGTCGTCGCGGAAGAGGCGGATCGGCCTCCCGACGATCTCGCCCACGGTCTGCCGCGGGTTGAGCGACGAGTCCGGGTTCTGGAAGACGAGCTGGATGTCCTTGCGCAGCGAGCGCGGGCGTTTCACGGCGCGCCCGGGAAGCTCCTTCCCGCGCAGGCGGATCGACCCGGCGCTCGGTGGGTGCAGGCCGACGATCGCGCGCAGGAGGGTCGACTTTCCGCTCCCGCTCTCACCCACGATGCCGAGCGTCTCCGCGGGGCCGAGCGAGAAGGAGACGTCCTTGACCACGGTCGTCGCCCCTCGCGCTCCACGGTACTCGCAGACGATGCCGTCGACCGCGAGCAACTCGCCGCGGCCGGCGACGGCTTTCACGAGCGGCCGCTGCTCGACCGCTTCAGGCTCGATCTCGGCCGCGCGCAGGCAGCGGACCCAGTGGCGGGCCTCGATCGGGCGAAGCTCGGGCTTGCGCGAGCGTGTCTCGTCGTCGGCGTACGGGCAGCGGGGGGCGAAGGAGCAGGCGTCGCTCACGACGGTGGCAGGTGGGCGGCCGGGGATCCCGGATACGGCGCGCGGCTGGCGGACGCTCGGGACCGCCGCGAGCAGCGCCTGTGTGTACGGGTGCCGGGGCCGAAGACGCATCGCCTCCGCGCTCGTGTGCTCGACGATCTCGCCGGCGTACATGACGGCGAGCTCGTCGGCGATCGTCGTCAAGAGCGAGAGGTCGTGGCTCACGTAGAGCGCCGCGACGCCCGTCTCCTCGATAATCGAGCCAAGCAGAGCCGAGATGCGCGCCTGCGTCGTCACGTCGAGGCCGGTCGTCGGCTCGTCGAGGAGGAGCACCTCCGGCCGGCAAGAGAGCGCGATCGCGATCGCCACCCGCTGCTGCTGGCCGCCGCTGAACTGGTGCGGGTAGCGGGCGAGCGCGCGCTTGGGGTTCGGGAGCCCGACGGCGTCGAGGAGCTCGAGCTGCCGCTCGCGCAGGGCGGCGCCCCGAAGGCCGAGGTGCAGGGTCAGCGGCTGAGCGAGCTGGCGCCCGACGGGAATGGCCGGGTTGAGCGCCTGCGAGGCGCTCTGCGCGACGTAGGCGACATGGCGTCCCCAGATCGAGCGAAGCTTCGGAGTCGAGAGGGTGAGGAGGTCGACGTCGCCGAGCATCGATCGTCCGCCGAGGATCTGCGCGCCGGGTGCCCGGTAGCCGATCGCCGCGAGCGCGGTGGTCGACTTGCCGCAGCCCGACTCGCCGGCGAGCCCGAGAATCCGCCCCGCACGCAGGGTGACGGAGGCGTCGTAAACGACGGTGTTCGGCTCGCCGTCGGCGCGCACGTAGCCGATCGTCAGCTCCTCGACCCGCAGCACCGGATCCCCCGGCGCGACGCCGCGGTCACGAGGCCGCGCGGGGACGGCCGCGCCGTGGGCGGCGACGGGCTCGGCGCTCACAGCGGGACCACGCCCTTCGCCGACTCCCGCGTCAGGTGCCGCGTCAGCGCGTCGGCGACGAAGTTGAACGCGACGGAGAGCGCCGCGATACCCGCTGCGGGCGCCAACGTCGCCCACGGCGCCACGGCGATGAAGTTGCGCGACTCCGCGACCATGAGGCCCCAGTCCGGCTGCGGCGGCTGCGCGCCGAGGCCGAGGAAGTTGAGCGTCGCGACGAAGATGATCGCGTACGTGATCCGCAGGGCGAAGTCGGCGATCGCGGGCGCAGCGATGTTCGGGAGCACCTCGCGAGCAACGATCGCGCTCGTCCGCTCCCCCCGCGCCTGCGCGGCGGCGACGTAGTCGTTCGTCACCACGGCCTGCGTCGCGCCGCGCACGACGCGGCCCATGCGCGGGAGGAAGACGAGCGCGACGGTCACGATGAGGACGAGCCGCGACGTCCCGAGACCCGCGATGATGACGAGGACGAGGAGGAGCGGCGGGAGCGTCAAGAGGAGGTCGAAGGCCCGCGTGATCACGGCGTCCGGCCACCCGCGCAGGTAGCCGCCCAGCATCCCGAGCCCGCCGCCGGCGGCGAAGGCGAGCGTGACGGCGATCAGCGGAACGAGCAGGATCGTGTCCCCCCCGGCGAGAAAGCGGCTAAGGACGTCGCGGCCCAGGTGGTCCGTGCCGAGGATGTTGTGCGCGCTCGGGCCGCTCGCCGGGGGCCCGATGCCGATCTCCGTCGGGTTGTACGGCGTGAAGAAGCGCCCGAAGATGATCAGGGCCAGCATGACCACGCCGAGCGCGATCCCGACCTGCCCCTCGGTGCTCGTGAGGAGCGTCCGCCAGATCGACGGCGGCGCCGCCTCCTCTTCGACGACCTGCTCCCGCGGGACCTCGAGAGCGGCTCCCGGCGCGACGCTCACGTCAGTGCGCGGCCTTCAGGCGCGGGTTGAAGTACACGACCAGGAAGTCGGCGGCGAGGCTGATGAGGATGAACATCGCGCCCATGACGAGCGCGATCGACTGGACCATGGTCGTGTCGCCGCCGCCGATCGCCTGCACGAGGAGCTGGCCGATCCCGGGGAACGCGAACACGTTCTCGACCACGATCACGCCGCTCAGGAGGTAGACGATGTTGATCGCGACCGCGTTGACCAGGGGGACTGCCGCGTTCCTCATGGCGTGGTCCCAGGTGATCGAGCGGCGAGGGAGACCGCGCAGGAGCGCAGCCTGCACGTACGGCGCGGCCAACGCCTCTCGCGCGGCGGCCCGCCCGATCCGGACGATGTAGGGGACCATGGCGAGCACGAGCGTGAGCGCCGGGAGGACGTACGCCTTCGCCTGCTCTCCGAAGGAGGCGGCGAAGGCGAGGCCGGTCGAGTCGACCGGCAGCCACCCGAGTGTGACGGCGAAGAGCATGAGCAGGCCGATCCCGACCACGAACTCGGGTAACGCCGCCACGACGACGGTGCCCATGAGGAGGGTGAAGTCCGTGGCGCTGCCCACCCGCCGGGCCATGAAGACGGCGATTACGACCGAGACCGGCAAGGCGACGAGCAGCGCGACGAGCGAGAGGATGAGCGTCTTCTCGAAGCGCGGAACGATGTCCGCGCGGACGGACCGGTTGGTAACGGCCGAAACGCCCCAGTCGCCGCGCACGAAGTCCGCGAGCCAGCTCGCATAGCGCTCGTGGATCGGCCGATCCAGGCCCCGGTCGCGCAGGTACGCCTGCAGCTGCTCCTCGGTCGTCTCGCGTCCGAGCGCGTTTCGCGCCACGTCCTCCGGCGACTTCACGTTCGTGGCCGCGAACGTGACGATCGAGATGACGAGGAGCGTGAGGAGCGCGGAGGC
>JACVSB010000028.1 GCA_014534155.1 Thermoleophilia bacterium | reverse complement strand
GAGTGCGCGAAGACGCATGACCTGAGCGCGGATCAACTGCTGCGAGCCGGTGAAGTCTCCCGTGTTGTTGTCCGCGTCGACCGCGGCCACGCGCCAGTAGAGCCGTCCGCCCTCTCGGTAGATCGGGTTGCTCATCGGCGGCGCGTAGTTCACCGTCTGCGTCACCTCGTTCTCGACGAGTAGCGAGAAGTCCGCCCGTGCGGAGACTTGAACGCGGTAGTTCTTCGCGCCGAGCCGCGGGTTCCAGGAGAGAACGATGTGCTTTCGACCGACGTCAGAGGAGGCGCCCGCGGGCTCGGGGATCCCTCGCGCGAACGACATGACCGGCGAGTAGGGGCCGGGCACGACGCTCGCCGAGCTTGTCGGGAAGTTCGCGCGGGCCTGGAAGTGGAAGATTCCGACGCCTGTCATCTTCGTCGGGGTGAAGGCGTGCGAGGGCAGGCTCCTGAAGTCGCGCTGGTCGCCGTCGGGCTCCTCGACGTGGACGTCGTAGGAGACCGCTCCTGGAACGGGTGACCAGGCGAGGGTCGGCAGGAAGGCACCCAAGCGCGGATTCGCCGGATCCGGCACGGGGGCGGGCAAGCGCTTCTCGAAGGTCGCCGGCGACGACCACGAGAGTCCGACGAAGTTCGACCCGTCCTCGGCGTCCGCTTGCACGCGCCAGTAAAGGACCGTGTCAGCGGGGTACGTCGTGCTGCTCGTGTACGCGGTCGAGTCCGTTGTCACCTCGCCGCCCTCGACGAGGTTCGAGAAGTTGGCGTCGCGCGCTACTTGCAGCCGGTACCGCCGCGCGCCCTCCACGGGGGCCCAGCGGAAGGTGACCGGCCCGTCGAGGACTGCGCCAGGCGCCGGCGCGAGGAGCCGCGGCTCCGCCGTCCGCTTGTGGAAGCTCGGCGGCGCGAGCTCGAGCGGTGTCGCCGAGACGCCGCCTCCGTTTCCTTCGCGCGCGGGGAGGACGATCCAGTAGTACGCCGTCAGCTCGTCCGCGTACCCCTTCGACTGGGAGAGCTGGCGCGGCGCATAGGCCGGGATGCGCGTGAACGCGTAGTCGACCACGTTCGTGAAGCTCGGGTCGCGCGCGACGAGGACGAAGTAGCTCTGCGCGCCGGCCAGCGAGCGCCAGGTGAAGAGGGGCATTCGCTCGCTCGTAGATCCCGTAACCGGCGACTGGTAGTCCGACGCCGAGAGGGAGCACGGGGAGCAGCTCTCGGCGTCGGGGCCGCCGCTCCACGTGAACGCGGGGACCGTGCTGTTCGGGAGGTACGTCCAGTCCCCGTAGGCGGTGGGCCCGCCCGAGGTCGACGATCGGTCGACCGGCTGGACACGGATGCAGTAGGACCACCCGGCCTGCAGGGTCGAGGAGTCGGTCGAGACGGATCTCGGGTGCGGGAACGGCTTGACGCCATTCCAGCCCCAGCCGAGCGGGGTCCACGCCGTCGTGGAGGTCGTCTTCGTCCAGTGTGAGGCGCTGCGGTAGGACCAGTCGCACGCTCCGCCGAGAAAGGGGGTGACGTCGACCGTGTAGCTCGACGCGCCCGGAACCGGATCCCACGTGACGACCGGGACCGCGGTCGTCAGCGGGTACGGCACGCTGCTCGGGTCGGCGCCGTCGTAGCGGTCGTCGAGGTTCGTGCGAAGCCGTAGGTTCCGGACGCTCGGAGGAGTGATCGCGGGGACGTTCGCGAACGTCTTCGAGAACGTCGGCCCCGCGCTCCAGACGCCCGCGTTCCCGCTGGGGTCGAGCGCGCGGACTCGCCAGTAGTAGGTGTTGTTCTCAAGCTGCTCGCGGGGCGAATACGAAGAGCCGATGGTGGTGATCCGGCTCCCCGTGCGAAGCGCCGGGCAGCAGACCTTGGAACCGGATGCCCAGTCCGAGGAGGCGTTCACCTCGACCTCGTACCCGACGGCGCCCGGCACAGGCGTCCACGAGAAGTACGGGTCTACGATTTCCGCCGCCTCCGCGAGGTCAACGAAGTCGGGCGTCGTCCCCGAGGGCCAGCGCCAGACGAAGGAGGCCGTCGTCGAAGGGGAACCAGCATGGCCTTCGGCATCAACGGGAGTGATCGACCAGTAGTACGTTCCGGGCGCGAGGGGAGCGGAAAGCGTGTACGAGGTCGCGGACGTTCGGACGGGGCCGCCCGCCCAGACGATCGACGCGAGCTGCTCGTCCGTCGCGAGCCGGACGAGGTACTCGCTCGCGCCGGGCACCGGCATCCACGAGAGGCGGAACGCGTCGTGAGGGTACGTGAGCGTCGCGCCGTCGGACGGGGAGAGGAGCGACGGCCGGGCAGACCAGGCTATTCGAAGCGCCCGCGTCGGAGACCAGGCGCCCGGGTCGCCGTCGGCCGTCACCGCTCGAACACGCCAGAAGTAGCGGCCGTTGGCCACGACCTTCCGCGCGGTAGCGCGCGTGTTCGCGGTCGTCGCGACGGCGACCTTCGCGTTGAAGCCCTCGTCCGCGGCGAGCTCCCATTCGTACTGGCTCGCGCGCGCGACCGGCGCCCAGGCGAACGCGGGCAGCAGCTCGAAGCTCGAGCCGTCGGGGGGTGCGAGCGGCGTCGGGGCAGGAAGCCCGGACGCGGCGGGGCCAATTCCCGTGAGGACGAGTGCGAGCGCGAGCGCAGCGAGGAACGGGACGCTTCGAGCTGGTGCGGCGGCGCGATAGGCGGTCGGTGTCAACGGCGTCTCGCCGAGCCCTCGCCGCAGGAGAGCCGGTCGGTCTCCTCTCGTTCCTCTCAGCGTCGCGAACGGCACCGACGCTGGCGATCCCCCGCGTGAGGGGAATCACGGCCGCCCGCTGCCCGCACGTACCATCGCCGAACGTGGAGTCCGCCGCCGCTACCTCCAGCGCGTCCGTCCCGCGCGCGGCGATCGCCCGCGTCCCGGCCCCCGCCCTCCTCGTGGCCGCCGCGTTCTCCGTCCAGGGCGGGGCTGCGCTCGCGACGACGCTCTTCAACGAGCTGGGCACGCTCGCGACGGTGTGGGTGAGGACGCTCTTCGCGGCCCTCATCCTGACGCTTCTCGCGCGCGCGGGTTCGTCCGCACGCCTCCGGCGCGGGCCCCTCCGCTGGGCGTTTGGGCTCGGCGTCGCGCTCGCCGCCGTGAACTCGCTCTTCTACCTGGCAATCGCGCGCGTGCCGCTCGGGGTGGCCGTCACGGTCGAGTTCCTCGGCCCGCTGTCCGTGGCCGTGCTCGGGTCGCGCCGGCGGCTCGACTTTGTCTGGATCGTGCTCGCGGCCGCGGGCGTCGTCCTCCTCGCGAGCCCGACGGTGGACGTCGATCACGCCGGCCTCGGGCTCGCGCTCGCCGCGGGGGTCTTCTGGGCGTCCTACATTCTCCTCGGCAAGCGCCTCGCGGCCACGTGGTCGCTCCAGCGGGGGCTGGCGGTTTCCATGGCTCTCGCAGCTGTGCTCACGGCGCCGCTCGGCATCGCCTCCGGCGGTTCGGATCTCCTGTCGGCGCGGCTCCTCGCCCTCGGGCTCGCCGTCGCGATCCTCGCCTCCGTCGTGCCGTACGCGCTCGAGCTGGCCGCGCTCCGCCGCCTGCGGACCTCGACCTTCGGGATCCTCATGAGCCTCGGCCCGGCCGTTGCGGCGCTCGTCGGCGCCGTCTTCCTGTCCCAGACGCTCGGACCGCTCGAGCTCCTCGCGATCGCGTTCGTCGTGGTCGCGTCGATCGGCGCCAACCGGTCCGCGCCCGTGGACGTGCCGGAGGCGTAGACTCGCGCGCTACGGGCATGACGACCGACCACGTGCCAGAAGAGACCGCGGAAGCGCAGCTCGAGGCTCTCGTCGACCGCGGCGAGGAGCAGGGGTGTGTCAACCTGACCGAGTTCACGCAGCTCGTCCACGCGCTCGAGCTCGATGAAGACGGTGTGGACGGGCTGTACGAGCGCCTCGACGAGCGCGGCATCGACGTGACAGACGACTGTGGGCGCGAGGCCGTCGACTCGACCTACGTGAACGGCGAGCTTGCCGTGTCGACGACGGACGCGCTACAGCTCTTCCTGAACGAGGTCGGCCGCTACCCCCTTCTGACGGCGCAGGAGGAGGTCGAGCTCGCGAAGCGGATCGAGCGCGGCGACAAGGCGGCGAAGGACCGGATGGTGAACTCGAACCTCCGGCTCGTCGTCTCGATCGCGAAGAAGTACCAGGGCCACGGCCTCTCGCTCCTCGACCTGATCCAGGAGGGGATCATCGGGCTGATCCGGGCCGTGGAGAAGTTCGACTGGCGGCGCGGGTACAAGTTCTCGACCTACGCCACCTGGTGGATCCGTCAGGCCGTCCAGCGGGGCGTCGCGAACAAGGCACGGACGATCCGGATCCCGGTGCACATCGTGGAGCGCGAGCAGCGGATCGCCAAGGCGGTGCGCGAGCTCACCGTGAAGCTCGAGCGCGAGCCGACGGACCACGAGGTCGCCAGGACGAGCAAGCTCTCCGTCAAGCAGGTGCGCGAGGTTCGGGGCGCCGCGCGCGCGGTCGCGAGCCTCGACAAGCCCGTGGGCGACGATTCCGGGACGGCGCTGGGCGACCTCGTGGCCGGGTCGGAGGCGGAGCCGGAGGAGGAGGTAACGGTCAGCCTCGCCGAGGAGGCGCTCCGGGGTGCCGTCGCGCGCCTGCCCGAGCGGGAGCGGAGCGTGATCGAGCTTCGCTACGGGATCGACGGGGACGATCCCCACTCGCTGGAGGAGATCGGACGCCGCCTCGGCCTGACGCGTGAGCGTGTGCGCCAGATCGAGGCGCAGGCGCTCGAGCTCCTCGCGGTGAACCGCGAGATCGAGGCCCTCCGGGAAGCGGCGTAGAGCTGCGCAGCGCCCCGGCGGTCCACACCGCTACGCCCGATCCGCCACTCCCTCGACACCGCTCTCGTGCGCGCAGTGCGCGCAGCAGAAGATCCTCCCGGCCGCCTCCACGCCGTGCCCGACCACGCGGCACCCGCAGTGCTCGCACGCGGGCGCGAGCGCGTGGATGGCGCACTCGAAGGCGTCGAACGTTGCCTCTCGCCCGTCTGCGAGGGTAACCCGGAAGGCCTTGTCGTACTCGTTGCCGCACGTGTCGCACCGGGGCATGAGCCGTCCCTCCCCGGGCCCCGGGTGGCGAAACGCGGACATACGTTCGAGCGCCCCGATGTGAGTGGAGGTCTCGGTTACAGGAGAAGAGGCCGCGGGCTCAGTCGGCGACGCGCGGTCGCGTAGCCTCCGAGATGAGGTCGAGCAGCCCGTCCGGAACGAGTCGCGCGCCGCTGCGGAACTCGGCGAGCGAGCGCCAGCGCGCGGCGTACGTCGTACCGTCTGGCTCGACAACGTCGACTTCTTCGGCGTCGCAGATAGCGCGGTCGGCGAGAGCGACGTCGTAGACGAGATAGAGCTCGTGGCGCTTCTGCCCGGCCCAGTCGAAGATGTCCTCGAGCAGACCAAGGAACTCGATCCGTCTTGGTCTGGCGCCGATTTCCTCAGCGAGTTCGCGCGCGATCGCCTGCTCTCCCGTCTCGCCGAACTCGATCCCGCCGGCGAGCGGGACGGAGACGACCTCTCCCGTCGCCGGGTTGTAGTCCTCCCAGACGAGGATCCGCGCGCGATCGCGTATCACGGCGGCCGCTATCGGCCTGATCCTGCCGACGGGGCCTCTCGATACGCGCGCGCCGGTGCCCCGTGAGCGGTCGACCGCCATTTGCGGAGAACGCTACCGGTGCGGCGCTGGATGGCCTCTGCATTTCGTCATAGCAACCACCATCGAACACGAACGTATGTTCTATACTACGCGAGTGGCGCGAGCGACGTACCTGGAGGACGAGTGCAAGAGCGCGCTCAACCGCGTCCCCGACGCGAGCCGCGTC
This sequence comes from Thermoleophilia bacterium, assembly GCA_014534155.1. Next base: position 6,746 of record JACVSB010000028.1, on the reverse strand, counting down.
CCGTTCCGCTGGACCGTCAACCCGTATCGCGGCTGCACGCACTCCTGCCACTACTGCTTCGCTCGCGCGTTCCACACCTACCTCGACCTCGACGTGGGGGACGACTTCTCCTCCAAGATCGTCGTGAAGACGAATGTCGTCCAGGTGCTTCGCCGTGAGCTCGCCTCGCCGCGCTGGACCGGCGAGACGATCGCGATGGGGACGGCGACCGACCCGTACCAGCACTGCGAGGGCCGCTACCGGCTGACGGAGGGGATCGTCGACGCGCTCGCCGACTTCGGCAACCCGCTCTCCATGCTCACGAAGTCCACGATGATCGTGCGCGACCTCCCGCTCTACCGCCGGCTGAACGCCGTCGCCGACGTCAGCGTGTCGATGAGCGTCGGGACGCTGGACGAGCGCGTCCGCACAGTCGTCGAGCCCGGGACGCCGCCCGGGCGAAGGCGGCTCGAGATGCTCGCCCGCTTCGCGGACGCCGGGATCCGCACGGGCGTCCTCGTCGCCCCGATCCTGCCCGGGCTCACGGACGACGAGGAGCACCTGGAAGAGGTGGTGGCGGCGTGCGCAGCGGCGGGGGTTGCGTTTGCGGCGCCCATCGCCCTCCACGTCCGGCCGTCGATCCGAAGCTACGTCATCCCGTGGGTCGAGCGCACGTATCCGGCGCTCGCGCCCCTGTACCGCGAGCTCTACGGGGGCAGGGCGTACGCGCCCAAGGCGTACCAGCAGGAGTTGGCAGCGCGGTTCGCGCGCGTGCGCGAGCGCTACCGGCTCGGCGCTTCCGACGCCCGGCGCGCCCGCCCGACGCTCCCGCGGCGCGCGAACGAGCAGCTAGCGCTGGTGTGAGCGCGAGGGCTTGCGCGGCGGGGGGAGGACGTGAGCGAGGCCGAGTCGGCGCGCCCGCTTCCTGCTCGTGGCGTCACCCCAGCGCTGGAAGGCGCGGCTTGCGCCGTCGATCCCGCCGAGAAGCCCGAAGCACGCGAGACCGCCGGCGTAGAGCAAGGCGACGATCACCCAGTCCCAGGCGCCGTGACCCCACACGAGCCCGATTCTAGACGGGCTCGGTGTGCCGGACGAGCCCTCCGTCGACGTAGTACGAGGAACCCGTGACGTAGGCGGCGCGGTCGGATACGAGGAAGAGCGCCACTTCTGCGACCTCGTCCGGCTGGCCGAAGCGCCGCAACGGCACCGTTCTCCGCAGCACGTCCACGGCCTCCGGGTCTGCCACCTCCTCGCGGTTCAGGGGCGTCGCGATCGCTCCCGGCGCGATGTTGTTCACACGGATCCCGTTCGGGGCGAGCTCGACCGCGAGGTTTCGCATCAGCATCCGCAGTCCTCCCTTCGAGGCGGCATACGCAGCCTGCTCGAGGAACGGAAGGTCCTCGTGGACGGAGGAGATGTTCACGATCGCGCCGCCGCCCTGCTCCCGCATCGTGCGCGCGAACGCCTGCGAGCAGAGGAACGGCCCCTTCAGGTTCACGGCGAGCACCGTGTCCCAGGCCTCCTCGCGGAGCTCGAGGAAGGGAGCCGCCGCTTCGATCCCGGCGTTGTTGACCAGGATCGTCGCCGGGCCGAGCTCCTCCCGCACGCCGCGCTCCAGCCGGTTCACGTCCGCCGAGAGAGAGACGTCGGCTTGCACCGCGATCGAGCGTGCGCCGGCGGCGGTGAGCTCCTCGGCGAGGCCGTGCGCCTCCTCCTCGTAGGTCCGGTAGTAGTTCACCGCGACCCGTGCTCCCTCGCGTCCGAGCCGCCGCGCGATCGAGTACCCGATCCCGCTGCCCGCGCCGGTGACGACCGCGACTCGGCCCTCGAGCTCACGCACGGCTCTCTCGTTCCCCGGGCGTGACGGGAAAACACCGCGCGCGGCCGCCGTTCGTCCCCCTACCGCGCCTACGCGACGAGCTCGCCGCAGAGGTAGAGGCGGCCGGCGCGCACCTCGGAGACGTCCATCGCGGTGTGTTCGCGAGCCTCGTGCGGGCGGACGAGGTGCAGGACGCGGAACCCGCGGGCCGCGAGGAGCTCGGCGATCAGGCGGCGGTGGCAGCGCCACCAGAGCGTCTCCGCGCAGAGGAAGCAGGGGCGCTCGAGCGCGAGCGCCTCCGTGAGCGCCGACTGCCATTCGAGGGTGGTCATGCGGGCCGCGTAGCTTCGAAACGCCGGCGTGCGAATGCAGCCGAACCGCTCTTCCCCGGGCTCTCGCGACCGGCGTCCGCCGAGCTCCGCCGCGTGCGCGTATCCGATCCCCGCCGACTCCACGGCGGCCGCGAGCGTGTCGCGGCCGAACTGGGGGTGACGGCGCGACCCTGGGAAGCGGCGGACGTCCACGAGCGTGCGCGCCCGTGCCGCGAGGAGCATGCCGACGAGCTCCTCCAGCGGACGCGCGCCGTGCCCGGCGGTGAAAACGGTTTTGCCGTTGCCCGGACCCGGGTACGAGGCGTCGCAAAGCTCGAAGGAGGGGTGGCGCATGGACGAGCGCGCGCTAGAGGAGAAGCTCGTCGCCTATATCGAGAACGCGCACGCGATGGAGCAAAACGTGCTGCAGATGCTCGGCTCGCTGATCGCGACGACGCGCGACGACGAGATCCTGAGCGAGCTCGAGCACCATCGTATGGAGACGGAGCGACACGAGCACCTGCTGCGCGAGCGCCTGGAGGCGCTCGGCCGCGCGCCGTCGCTTCGCAAGGAGGTGCAGTCGCTCGGCGCCGCACTCGTGAAAGGGGTCGCGGATCAGGTGCGCGCTGACAAGGCGGGCAAGAACGCGCGCGACGCCTACGTGACGGAACACATGGAGATCGCGGCGTACGAACTGCTCGAGCGCCTTGCGCGCCGTGCCGGGGACGAGGAGACGGCGGAGGTCGCGCGCCGTATCCGCGCGGACGAGGAGGCGATGGCGCAGAAGATCGCGGCGCGTTGGGATACGTTCCTCGACCTCACGCTCGCGGAAGCCGGAATCACCGTCTAGAGAAGGGAGGAGCATGGGCTCGATCAGAGACGTCATGACAGCGAACCCGACGGCGTGCCAGCCGTCGACGACCGTCGCGGACGCCGCGAAGGTGATGGCGAACGAGGACGTCGGTCCCGTCCCGATCGTCCAGGAAGGGCGCATCGTGGGGATCGTGACCGACCGCGATCTCGTCGTGCGCGTCCTCGCCGAGGGCCGCGACCCGCACTCGACTACGGTCGGCGACATCGCCTCGAGCGATCTCGTCACGGTGACGCCCGAGACCGAGCTGAGCGCGGCGCTCTCGCTCATGGCGCAAAACCAGGTTCGCCGGCTGCCCGTCGTCGAGGGCGAGCAGCTCGTCGGGATCGTCGCGCAGGCTGACGTGGCGCGCGCGGCCGACGAGGAGAAGACGGGCGAGGTGGTTCAGGACATCTCGCAGTAGCGCACGGGGAGCGGGGAGCACCGGAGGCGGGCCGAGGCCCGCCTCCGGCATCAGAGGGTGCGCGAGGACCAGAGGATCGCCGCCAGGAGCACGCTCAGGGTCGCGACGACGAGGCCCGTGATCCAGTGGTCGACGTCCTGCGAGCCGAGGATCGCAGCGAGCGCCGTGCCGATTCCGATGATCCCGCCGGTCGCGATCAGCCGGACGGCGACCGATTCGAGTCCGCGGCGTCTCGAGCGCGCCGGGATGAAATTCGACCGCTCGCCCGCTCCGGCTGGCTCGCGCGAAGTCCGCCGGAACGCCACGGGCGCAGTGTACGCGCAGGCTCGCGGGCTAGACGTACTCCTCGACGGGGATGGGCCCCGCCGGTCCGTGTCCCGTTCCTCCTCGGCGTCCGGCAGGACTCACCGTCCGGCGATCGCCGTGGATACCACGGCCGAGGAAAAAGAACGGCGCTTCGCGTCGGGCTGACGTCCGGTAGAGGCCGTCACCCCTTGCGGCGCGTAGGCGCGAGCCTCATCGCGCCGAGGCGATGCTAGCGGCCGACCCGAGCGCGCGCGCTCAGGGCCGCACGGATCGCCTCGTGGCTTCCCGCGTCGGGTGACTCGCTGATCACGGTCGCCGAGCGCTCGAAGCGCGCGAGCGCCTCCGCGAGCGGGTCGGCCCGCAGCGTTCCCTCTCCGTAGCGGAGGTGCTTCGTCTCGTTGCGGTTCGCGAACGCGATGTCGGAGAAGTGGATGTGGAAGGGCGCACGGGGCTCGACGAGGGAGTCGGCCACGTCGAGGATTCCGGCGAACGCGTCCGGGTGCGTGAAGGCACCGTCGGTCACCGCGTGCAGGTGGGCGAAGTCGAGCACAGGCCGGACCCATGGAACCCGGGCGGCGACGGCGAAGACGTCCTCGGCGGTGCCGAGCTCGCGGACGCGGCCCATGACCTCGATTCCGAACGGGACGGCGCGGCCCTTGCTCTCGAGCCGCTCGCCCAGCTCGGCGAGCTGGTCAACGAGCGCTTCCAGCGCGTCCTCGCGCGAGCGCCCGAGCAGGAAACCGGGGTGGAAGACGACGATCTCGGCGCCACAGGCGGCTGCTACGCCCGCCGTATGGTCAAGCATCCCCACGGCGCGCTTGTGCTTTTGATCCCGCTCCAGATGGCCGAGGAACGCGGCGATGGGAGCGTGGACCGAGAGGGCGACCCCGGCGTCGGCTGCGAGCTCGCCCAGGCGCGTCGCCCACTCCCACTCGGGCTTCATCCAGAATCCGCCCTCGAAATCGACCTCGCAGGCGGTGTAACCGCGCGCGACGAGGTGCGAGACGGCGGCTTCCGGGCTCTCGCGGCTTGGCAGGCGCGCCGGGCCGAAGCGAATCTCGCCCACCGGCGGAGCCTAGCGCCGCCCGTGCCGTCCGACCGCCTTCCTACCGTTGAGACATGGTGAATCGACCGACCCGGATCGAGCTCCTCGAGCTGGACATCGACGTGCGGCTCGCCGACCTCTGGTCGGAGGCGTGCGAGGTGGGGGAGTGGAACCTCGAGGTGGTCGCCGCGTTCATACGCGCCGCCTACGGCAAGGGGTACTGCGATGCCCTGACCGAGGACGACCCGGGGTCGCTCTGCCGCGACCACGGGTACAAGATCCCTCTTCGCAACCCGTCGCGGACGCCCGAGTAGTAGCGCGCGGGCGTCGCGCGCGCCCCGGGTAGACTCGGTCGTGTGGCCCGGAGGCGGAACCCGGCACGGCTCGTCGTCGCGCTCTCGGTCGCTGCCGTCCTCGCCGTCTTTCTGATCTTTACCGCTTTCGCCTCCAGCGGGACTCCCTCGCTCCAGCCCGGCGAGCTCGGCGCGGACGACGGCGTCGTGCAGCTCGGAGGCAGGGTCGTCGGCCGGGTTTCCGGCGACGCGCGGGGCGGCGGGCTGCGCTTCACGCTCCGCGACGTCAAGGGCTCCGGGAAGATCCGCGTCGTCTACACCGGATCCGTGCCAGATCTCTTCCGCGTCGGGCGCGAGGTGATGCTCAAGGGGGAGGTGCGCGGCGGCGTCTTCGTCGCGGAGCGCGACTCGATGGTCACCAAGTGCCCGTCGAAGTACTCGCCCGACTCCGGGGGCTAGCACGTGATCCTGCTCGGCCGGGCCGCGCTCATCCTCGCGCTCGGGCTCGTCGTCTACGGGGCGCTCGCCGGCGCGCTTGCCGCCTGGAAGGGAAAGCGGCGCCTGCACGACTCCGCTCGGAGCGCGATCTTCGCGGCGCTCGCGGCGACCGGGGTGGCAGCGTGCGTCCTCGCGGGCGCGCTCGCCGCTCGCGACCTTCGCTTCAGCTACGTCGCCGACCACACGAGCCGCGAGCTGCCCCTTCGCTACGCGCTCTCGGCCTTCTGGAGTGGGCAGGAGGGCTCGCTCCTGCTCTGGCTGCTCGTCCTCCTGGGAGCGAGCTCAGCGGCGCTCGCCCTGAACGCGAGGCTCGTGCGAGAGCTCCTGCCCTGGACGGTGCCCGTCCTGGCCGGGGTCGCCTCGTTCTTCGCCTTCCTCCTCGTCTTCGTCGCGACGCCCTTCGCCGCCGCGCCCGCGCCCCAGGACGGGCTCGGTTTGAACCCGAGCCTGCAGAACCCGTACATGCTCGCCCACCCGCCGCTCCTCTACCTCGGGTACGTCGGGCTCACCGTCCCCTTCGCGTTCGCCATGGCGGCGTTGGCTTCGAGGCGGACGGACGAGCGCTGGATCGTCGCCACCCGGCGCTGGACGCTCGCCGCCTGGGCATTCCTCGGCGCGGCGATCCTCCTCGGGGCCAAGTGGGCGTACGAGGAGGTGGGGTGGGGCGGCTGGTACGCGTGGGACCCGGTGGAGAACGCAGCTCTCATGCCGTGGCTGGTGGCCACGGCGTTCCTCCACTCGGTCATGATCCAGGAGAAGAAGGGGATGCTCCGCGTCTGGAACGCGGTACTCGTCGCCCTCGCGTTCGCGCTCTCCCTGTTCGGGACGTTCCTGACGCGAAGCGGGATCCTGAGCTCGATCCACTCGTTCACGCAGTCGTCGATCGGCCCGTGGTTCATCGGGTTCATCGCGGTCGTGTCGCTCGGCTCCGCCGCGCTCATCCTCTGGCGGCTCCCCGTCCTGCGTTCCCGCACGCGCCTCGAGTCGCTCGGCACCCGCGAGGCGGCCTTCCGCTACAACAACCTCGTCACCCGCGCCGAAGCGCTCACCGCCCACAGGGGCGTCCTCTATCCGATCGTGTCCGAGGCCGTCCGCGGCGTTACCGTCACGGTCGGCGCGCCCTACTACGACTTCTTCGCGATCGCGTTCGGGCTTCCGCTCGTCCTCCTCATGGGCGTGGGCCCTCTGCTCGCGTGGCGGCGCTCCTCGCTGCGCGCGCTC
>JACVSB010000145.1 GCA_014534155.1 Thermoleophilia bacterium | reverse complement strand
CGCGGCCGACGGGGAGACGGCGTGATAGGCGTCGAGTTCCTCGACGACTACACGATCCGCGTCGTCGCCCTCGGCGCGGCGACGCTCGGAATCGTGGCCGGCGCGCTGGGGGCCTTCGCCGTCCTGCGAGGTCAGAGTCTCCTGGGCGACGCCGTCTCGCACGCCTCCCTTCCGGGGATCGTCGTCGCCTTCCTTCTCACCGGGACGAAGGCGCCGCTCGCCCTCCTCGTCGGCGCCGCCCTGGCCGGGTGGGCGGCGACGCTCGTCGTCATGGCGATCGTGCGCACGACCCGGGTCAAGTACGACGCGGCGCTCGGCCTCGTCCTCTCGGTCTTCTTCGGGATCGGCCTCGTGCTGCTCACCGACGTCCAGAAGCGGCCCGACGCGACGCAGGCGGGGCTCGACCGGTTCCTCTTCGGGCAAGCCGCGGCGCTCCTCCGCGAGGACGTCATCACGATGGCGCTCCTCGGCGCCCCCGTCCTGGGCCTGCTCGTGCTCGGCTGGAAGGAGTTCAAGCTGCTCGCCTTCGACCCCGGGTTCGCCGCGAGCGCGGGCTTCCCGGTGCGGGCGCTCGACATCGCGCTCACCTCACTCCTCGTGGTCGCGATCGTGGTCGGCCTGCAGACGGTCGGGGTCGTCCTCATGAGCGCGATCGTCGTCGCGCCCGCCGCGGCGGCACGCCAGTGGACCGACCGGCTGGGGACGATGGTCGTTCTCTCGGCGACGTTCGGCGCGGGTTCCGGCGTCGCGGGAGCCCTTCTCTCGAGCCGGGTGGAGCGGCTCCCGACCGGTCCGACGATCGTCCTCTGCGCGACCGTGCTCGTGACGGCCTCGCTCCTCGCCGCTCCCCGGCGAGGGCTCGTGTGGCGAGCGATCGCCGAGCGGCGCGGCCGGCGGAGGCTGCGGGTTCAGGCCGTCCTGCGCGACCTGTACGCGCTCGCCGAGCACGACCCGCGGGCCCACGGGCACGCGCGGGCGGTCCTCGACGTCATGCAGGCGGGCACGGCGCAGACGGGGCCGACGCTCGCCGAGCTCGAGCGCCGCGGGCTCGCGACCCGCGTGGGCGACGACGAGTGGATGCTGACTCCCGCAGGGCGCTCCGAGGCAGAACGGCAGCGGGGAGACGGCCGATGAGCGCACCTCAGCTCGAGATTCAGGCCATCGCCGCCGTCGCGGCGGCCGCGTGCGCCCTCCCCGGGGTCTTCCTCGTCCTGCGCCGGATGGCCCTCGTCTCCGACGCGATCAGCCACTCGATCCTCCTCGGGATCGTGCTCGCGTTCTTCCTCGTGCCCGACCTCACCTCGCCGGCCCTCGTCGCCGGCGCGGCGCTCATCGGCATCTTCACGGTCACCCTCGTCGAGCTCGTGAGGCGAACCGGGCTCGTGCGGGAAGACGCCGCGATCGGCCTCGTCTTTCCCGCGCTCTTCAGTCTCGGCGTCATCCTCGTCTCGCGCTTCGCCGACAGCGTCCACCTCGATACGGACGCCGTGCTGCTCGGGGAGCTCGCGTTCGCTCCCTTCGACCGCCTCGTCCTCTTCGGCTACGACGTCGGGCCGCAAGCGCTCTACCTCCTCTCGGTCCTCCTTGCCGTGAACGCGGTCGCGATCGCCGTCTTCTACAAGGAGCTGAAGCTGGCAACCTTCGACCCCGCGCTCGCCGTCGCCCTCGGCTTCGCGCCGGGGGCCGTGCACTACGGTCTCATGACGCTTGTCTCGGCGACCGCGGTCGGCGCGTTCAACGCCGTCGGCTCGATCCTCCTCGTCGCGCTCATGATTGCGCCGCCGGCCGCGGCGTACCTCTGGACCGACCGGCTCCTCGCGATGCTCGGGCTCGCCGTCGCGATCGGCGTCGCTGCCGCGATCGCGGGGTACTGGACGGCTCATGCCCTCGATGCCTCGATCGCGGGCTCGATGGCAGCGGCCACCGGAGCGCTCTTTGCCCTCTCCTGGCTCCTTGCGCCCGACCGCGGTCTCGTTGCGAGCGCGCGGCGGCGGGCGCGCCAGCGCTGGAACTTCCCGCAGGCGATGCTGGCCATCCACCTCCTGAACCACGAGGGGCGGCCCGAGGCGGCGGAGGAGAGCCGGGTCGACGGCCTCCACGAGCATCTGCGCTGGGAGCCCGAGTTTGCCCACCAGGTCGTCGCGCGCGCGCTCGCCCGCGGGCTCGTGACCCGCACCGACGGCCGGATCGCCCTCACCGAGCGGGGCCGCGCCGCCGCGCGTGACGCCGTTCCCCGCTAGCGCGGGAGGAGCGGAGAGGCGAGGCGGACGGCGAGCGAGCGCCCGGCTGCGAGGTGCTGGAGGACGAGGACGGTGTCCGCGACGGGGACGTCCTCGAGGTAGGCGTCCCTCGACTCGAAGGAGTGCAGGACGGCGGCGACGGCCTCCGTGTAGCCCACGCGATCGCGTCGCGCAAGCGCGGCGAGGGCGTCGGCGACGGCGGACGGGAACGAGCCCGCCGCCGCGTCCTGGAGCGCCGAGGCAAGCCGGAGCGCCTGCTCGTCCTGCGCGAGCACGAGCGCTGCGAGCGCGGCCGCGTACGCTGCGATCGGCGACGACTCCTCGCCTGCCCCCAGCGAGAGCGTCCAGCGTGCGTCGGCGGCGGCTCCGGCTTCATCGCCGGCGAGCAGGCGGGCCTTGAGCGCGCCGACCGGCCGCCCCCACGACCCGGCGGGCGCGCCCTCCCAGCTTGCGCGGTAGCACTCGGCGGAGCGCCGAAGCCAGGCGGCGCCCTCGTCCCGCCGCCCGCGCATGAGCTCGGCCAGCCCTGCTCCCCCGGCGGCCGTCGCCATGCGGAGAAGCTCCGCCTGCCCGGTTCGCGACGGTGGCCGCCGGGCCTGCGCTTCCCGGTAGCGCTCCTCCGCGCGCGCGGCGCGCTCGTCCCAGTTCACGCCGGTCCAGCCGATGCGCTCCGTTCCCCCATTCGGGGGACGCGGCGCCCGATCGCACCTGCGATTACTCCAGTCATGTCGGCACCCGCCGCGCCGGAACTCCATCAGGTCCCGGTGGGCGGCGCAGCAAGGCGGATGCCGTACCGTCCCGTCCCGGCGGAGGCCTGTTTACCGCAGGCAGGCCTCCGCCGCCTCCCTCGTCTGTCGGCGGCCCTTCGGACGAGGGTTCGTTGACCCTCGTCGAGCGGCGCCGCCGCTGGGCGGAAGGTGGTGTTGCGACAAGAGTCGCGCCACCACCTTCCCTCCGAGCAGAGAACCTGTCAGACTACGGACCCCAGGGCACGCGAATGGGACGCGGTGCCCTGGTCGAGGTCAGGGACCCCATGGAATGCCAAAGCCGAGGAACGACGCAAACGCGGCAGCAGATGCGGCCAACGTGACGAGACGCAGCTTCATTACGGGACCGTCCTTTTCCTGGGTGCTTTTTCCTTACGCGGACAGCCCCGGGCCCGGAACTAGCCGCCGAGTATACAACGCCCCCACCCGAAAGGGAATAGATGCCCAGACAAAAGTCACAGCACGTCGATGATCCGAAGGCGGTAGGAGAGCGCCTTCGCGCCGCCCGAGAGGCGGCCGGCGTGAGTCAACGGCAGCTCGCCTTTTCGGGTTGCTCACCCGCCTACATCTCGCGGATCGAGGCGGGCGACCGCATTCCGTCCCTGCAGCTCCTCCGCGAGCTCGGCCGGCGCCTCGGCGTGAGCGAGGACTACCTGGCCACCGGCTACGACCAGGAGCCGCGCAATTTCAACCTCCTCGAGGCCGAGCTCGCCCTGCGTCTCGACGACCTGGATCGAGCGCGCGAGCTCTACACCGATGCTCTCCAGGCCAGGCCGTCCCCGAGCGAGCGCTCGCAGGTGGAGGAGGGGCTCGGGCAGCTCGCGCTCCTCGAGGACGATCCGCGCCGCGCGATCTCCCTCCTCGAGCAGGCGCTCGTCACGGCCGGAAGCGAGGAGTGGGAGCGGCCGGCCCTGGCCGAGAGCCTGGGCCGCGCGTACGCCTTGCTCGGCGAGTTCGAGCCCGCCGTCACGATCTTCGAGCGGTGCCTGGCGGCGTTCGAAGAGCAGGAGGACCGCGTCCAGGCGATCCGGTTCGCGTGCCTCCTCGGCTACGCGCTCTCGGACGCGGGCGAGTTCGCGCGGGCGGAGGAAGTCGTCAGCAAGGCGCTCGCCGAGGGCAAGGACAGCTTCGACCCCTACATGCGGGCGCGCGTGTACTGGTCGAAGGCCAAGCTTCGCCTGCACCAGCGCGACGCCGAGGGTGCCTCGCGCTACGCCTACCGCGCGCTCGCGGCCCTCGAGCTGACGGAGGACATGCACTACACCGCCCTCGCGCACCAGCTCGTCGCGCACGTCGAGCTCGAGCGCGACCGGCCGGCGGAAGCGCTCGAGCACCTGGAGGAGGGCTGGCCGCTCCTCGAGCGAAGCGGGACGGCGGTCGAGCACGCGCAGTTCCGCGTCGAGGAGGCCCGGGCGCTCGCCAAGCTGGGCAAGCGCGAGGAGGCGAGCTCGATCGCGCTCGAAGTGGTCGGGCTGCTCCGCGCGACGGAGCCGAGCGATGCGGGACGCGTGTACGCGATCCTGGGCGAGGTCGCGGTCGACCTGGGCGACCGGCCGCGCGCGCGCAAGCACCTGCAGACGGCGGTCAAGCTCCTAGAGCAGACGCCGCCGAACAAGTACCTCGTGGAGGTGTACGCGCAGCTCGCCGACCTCCTCGAGTCGACCGGCGAGGCGGAGGAGGCCTACGCGTACATGAAGAAGGCGGTGGGGATGCAGCAGGCGATCGCGTCCTCCTCTCCCCGCCCGCTCTAGCGGACGGGGCGCGGCGCGCCGAAAGCGCGCGTGCATCTTGTATAGTGGGGGGGCCGCGCACGGGTCGCGCCGGCTCCCTTACTGAACTGCAGCGCAAGGACCACGCGCTGCCGCCATGCAAGAAGCGATCGAGTTCCCGACTGAGTCGTCGGAGGCGACGGCCGGCATCACTG
>JACVSB010000380.1 GCA_014534155.1 Thermoleophilia bacterium | reverse complement strand
GACGTCGACCGCGTGGGAACGCTCGTGCTCGAGTCATTATCAACCCCAGCTTGAGGTTGAGATCGATGATCGCGGAGCGGGTTCCGCTCGCGCGCTACACCACCGTCGGGACCGGCGGCCCCGCGCGCGCCTTCGCGAAGCCGGCGTCGCTCGGCGAGCTCGAGCAGGCGTTCGCGTGGGCGACGGAGCGCGGGCTCGGCGTCGCCGTCGTCGGCCTCGGCTCGAACCTCCTCGTCGCTGACCACGGCGTGGAGGCCCTCGTCGTCAAGCTCGCCGGCGAGCTGACCAGCGTGGCCGTCGAGGACCACGTCGTCGCGGCCGGCGGGGGCGCCCCGCTCGCGGTGTGCCTTCACCGAGCGCGCGCCGCCGGCCTCGGCGGCCTCGAATTCGCCTGCGCGATCCCGGGGACGGCAGGCGGAGGCGTCCGGATGAATGCCGGCGCCTACGGCGGGAACATCGCCGGCGTCCTCGTCCGTGCGCTCGTCGTCGACGCGGTTGGGGCGCGGTGGCGGACGAAGGAGGAGCTCGAGTTCTCGTACCGCCGCTCCGGCCTGCATCCCGGCTCCGTCGTCGCACAGGTGGAGTTCCGCCTCGCGCCGCGGCCGCCGGTCGAGATCAAAGAGACCGTCGCGTCGATGCAGGCGCAGCGAAAGGCCGCCCAGCCGACGAACAAGCGGACGTTCGGAAGCGTCTTCACGAACCCCGCCGGGCACGAGCTGACCGCCGGACGGATGCTGGAGGCGTGCGGGCTCAAGGGGTACCGGATCGGCGGTGCGCGAATCTCGCCCCGGCACGCCAACTTCATCGAGAACGCGGACGGCGCGCGGTCACACGACGCCCTCTCTCTCATGGTGGAGGCCCGGCGCCGAGCGCTCGAGCAGTACGGCGTCGAGCTCCACCGCGAGGTGCAGTTCCTTGGCGCGCTCGAGCTGCCGCAGGCGGGTCGCGCGCTCGACTGACGCTCGCGCAGGAGGCCGGAGCCGCACGGCGAAGTCCGAGGCGTGGGGACCGCGTCCGCACCGCGTTGGGCTGCGCAGGTCCTTAGCTCGCCCGGGTTCCGCCCGCGAGAGATGCCAGGCGCTCTCCGCGCGGTTGCCTCCGCACGTGCCCTCGCGGCCGTCCTCGCGATCGCCGCGGTTGCCGCCCTCG
>JACVSB010000259.1 GCA_014534155.1 Thermoleophilia bacterium | reverse complement strand
GGCGACCCGCGTCAGGTACGTCCCGGGCGCCGCGGGCTCGCCCGCCCGGATCCGGCCGTACCACCGGACGTGCCCGTCTCCCGTGGGCCAGCGCCGGCTCTTCGCGCGGAGTGCGCCCTCGACGAAGACGACCGCGTACGTGAGCGGCTCGCTCGCGCGGTACTCGTAGCGGATGCGGTCGGCGCGGTCGTCGCCGTCGGGCGAGATGACGAGCGGGGCAGCCTCGACGAGGCGCAGCGTGGGAGGGGTGGCGTCGACGCGGATCGGCGTCGGGACGGTGATCGTGCGGTCGGCCTCGCGCAGGCGGACGCGCAGGCGGTACCGGCCGTCGCGCACGACGCGCCCGCCGTCGGTCCGTCCGTCCCACGTGAAGCGGGCGATTCCGGGCGCCTGTGGGATACCGGTCGCGAGCGAGCGCACGTGCGCACCGGAGAGCCTGACGATGGAGACGTCGATCGTGTCCGCGCGGCGAAGGCGGACGGCGAGCTCGGCGCGAGCCCTCGCGCATTCGCACTCGGGGGCGATCAGGCGCTCCAGCCGGGGAGCCGTGAGCGGCGAGCGCTCCAGCTTGAGTCGCTCGGCGACGGCGAAGGCAGCTGCGCTCGCGGCGAGGAGAGAGGCGGCCACGACGGCCACCGCGATCTGCCGCACGCGGGGCGGCTCCGCCGGAGCGAGTACGGCACGCACGCGGCGGGACAGGGGCAACGCCTAGGATCGGCGCGCCGCGGCGCGCGGGCGCAGGGCCGCCCGAAGAGCGCCGACGACGCGCTCCTGCTGCTCGGGCTGGATCCCGGCCCAGAGCGGGAGCGCGAGGTTCTCGCGCGCGGCGCGCTCGGTCTCGGGCAGCGAGCCTTCCTCCCAGCCGAGGGAGGCGAGCGCGGGCTGAAGATGGAGCGGGCGCGTGTAGTACGCCGCGGAGCCGATCTCCGCCGTGCGCAGCGCGGCCAGGAGGCGGTCGCGCTCGCGCGTTCGCGCCACGTACATGTGGTAGACGTGCCCCGGCTCGTCCTGCGGCAGCTCGAGAAGGTCGCCGAGCCCGAGCTCGTCGTAGCGTGCGGCCGCCTCACGGCGCTGGCTGTTCCAGCGGTCGAGCGACGAGAGGAAGAGGCGCAGCGCCGCCGCGTGGATCTCGTCGAGGCGTGAGTTGTAGCCGACGAGCTCGAACGTCTGCTTGTCGCGTGATCCGTGGAAGCGGAGCAGCCGCACCGTGTCGGCGAGCTCTCCGTCGCCCGTCGCGACGAGACCGCCGTCGCCGAGCGCGAAGAGGTTCTTCGTCGGAAAGAAGCTGAAGGTGGCGGCGACGCCGAGGGCGCCGACGCGCCGGTCGCCGATCCGGGCTCCGAACGCCTGCGCAGCGTCCTCGACGACGGGGATCCCGGCGGGAAGCGCGGCGAGCGGCGCGGGGCGGCCGAACAGGTGGACGGCGACGATCGCCTTCGTCCGCTCCGTCACACGCCGGGCGACGTCGTCGGGATCGAGGTTCAGGCTGCGGGGGTCGACGTCGCAGAAGACCGGCGTCGCGCCGCGGTGCACGATCGGCTCCACTGTGGCGTAGAACGTGAACGCGGGGCAGATGACCTCGTCGCCCGGGCCGATGCCGAGCGCCGCGAGGACGAGCGCGATCGCGTCCGTGCCGTTCGCGACGCCGATGGTTGCCGGGACGCCGAGGAACGCCGCGGCCTCTTCCTCGAATGCCCGGACGTTCGGGCCGAGCACGAAGCGGCCTCCCTCGAGAACCTCGGCGATCCGCTCCATCAGCGCCGGCCGAAGCGGCTCGTACTGGGCGCGGACGTCGACGAGCGGAATCGCCACCGCGCGGAACCCTATGCCGATTCCATCGCGCGCCGGCGGCCGCGCCGCAGCCACGCGCGCAGCGCGAGCGCGACAACCGCCGCCGCGACCAGCGCGACGACCGCGTAGTCGGCGTAGCGCCAGCCCTCGTGAAACCGCTCCCAGCTCGCTCCCACGGCGACGCCGACGGCCGCGAGGCCGAAGTACCAGGGAGCGCTGCCGAGGAAGGTCAGCACCGTGTAGCGCCCGAGGGGCATCTCCACGATCCCGGCCGGGATCGAGATGAAGGAGCGGACGACGGGGAGGCAGCGAGCGACGAGCACGGCCCAGCTCCCCCAGCGGTCGAACCACGCCTCCGCGCGGTCGAGCTTCGCCGGCGTGACGTGGAGCCAGCGCCCGTGCCGCTCGAGGTAGGGCCGCCCCCCGTAGGACCCGATCGCCCAGCCGAGGACCGAGCCCGCCACGTACCCCACGAGGCCGGCGAGCGAGACGGCCACGAACGCCCACCCGGCGGACTCGACGGGGTGGCCGGCGAGGACGACCTCGTGGTCGGAGAAGGCGCCGACCGCGAGCGCGCCTGCGTAGACCATGACGAGCTCGCTCGCCGCGGGGAGGATCGCGTCGAGGAGCGAGAGGAGGAGGATCGCGTAGAGCCCGTAGTCCGCGATCC
>JACVSB010000052.1 GCA_014534155.1 Thermoleophilia bacterium | reverse complement strand
GAGATCGTCGCGCTGCCGCTCCGCTTCCTCGGGGTCCGAGGACCTCCGGCGCACCGGCGGGCCGCTTCGCTCCTGCGGACCGCCGGCCTCGGGGGCCGCGAGGACGCCCGGCCGTACGAGCTCTCGGGCGGCGAGCAGCAGCGGGTCGCCGTCTGCGCGGCCCTGGCGAAGCGGCCGGCGCTCGTGCTCGCGGACGAGCCGACCGGCGAGCTCGACGCATCCGCCTCGGCGATCGTCGTCGAGCTCCTCCTCGAGCTGGCCGAGACGACGGGCGCGGCCGGCCTCATCGTCACCCACGACGAAGCGGTCGCCCTGCGAACGCCGCGGACGATCCACGTGCGCGACGGACGCCTCGCGGCCGAGGGCGCGACCGACCCCGTCCTCGTCGTCGACGAGCAAGGGTGGGTCCGGCTCCCCGAGAGCCTGCGCGTGGAAGCCGGCCTCGGGAACCGTGTGCGGGCGTCCGTTCGCGCCGGGAGGCTCGAGCTCGCCCCGGACGCTGAAGCCGCACCCGTTCGGGATCGGGCGGCCGAGCCGGCGACCGAGGCCGGCGCCGACGACGGGCGCGACGTCGCCACCGAGGTCGTGCTCGCGGACGTGCGCAAGTCGTTCGGCGCCCAGCACGTCGTCACGGGCCTCTCGCACGTCTTCTCCTCGGGCCGGCTGCACGTGGTCGCCGGGCCTTCGGGATCGGGGAAGACGACCGTCCTCAGCCTCGTCGCTGCGCTCGAGCGGCCCGAGGCCGGACGTGTGACGGTCGCCGGCGAGCCCGTCGACGAGCTCGAGGGCGACGAGGCCGCCCGCTGGCGCCAGCGGACGCTCGGCTATCTCTCGCAGCACTCGGAGCTCGCCGGCTCGCTCTCGGCACTGGAGAACGTCGAGCTCGCGCTCCTCCTCCGTGGAAGACCACGCCCCGAGGCCCGCGCGCACGCCGAGCGGTTGCTCCAGTGGGTCGGGCTCGAAAAGCTGGGCGACCGCAGGGCCGACCGCCTGTCCGGCGGCGAGCAACGCCGCGTCGCCCTCGCTCGCGCCCTCGCTTCGGGACCGCCGCTCCTGGTCGCGGACGAGCCGACCGCGCACCTCGACCGCTTCTCCGGGCGCGTGATCATCGCGCTCCTGCAGCGGGCGGCGAAACGCGGAACGACCGTCGTCGCCGCCTCGCACGACCCCGACCTGATCGCGGCAGCCGACGAGCGCCTCGTCCTCTAGCCGCCGAACGCGAGGCGCCAGGGGCCGCGTGCGTCCACCTGCATCAGGTAGTCGCCCGGGTCGAGCGAGACGGGAAACGTCTCGTCGACCGGCCCGCGCCCGTCGGCGAGCCGGACCTCCTCGCTGTACGGGCTGAAGGGGAGCAGAGCGAGGGAGAACCGCGAGCGCGCGCTGCTCGCGACCGCGACCGACGCGGGCACGTCGCTCTCGACCCCGACCGGGATCGCCGTCGGGCCGTGCCCCGCGAAGCCTCCCTCCAGGAGGCGATCGGAGTCGTCGGGCCGCCACGGCGTGAGCGTGACGCGCCACGCGCCGGGCGCGCGAACGCGCAGCTCGTAGGCGCCGGCGTCGAGCCACCAGACCGCGCGCTCGCCCCGGAGCGGCGCGCGCGCGGCGAAGAGGAGCACCTGCGTCCTCAAGCCGCTCTGGAGGAGGACCTCCGCGCGACCGGACCCCTCGAGCCGTGCGCTCGCGATCAGCGGCCCTTCGCCGAGCGTGAACGCCCTCTGCCCGGATCGGCGACCCGAGGCGACGACGGGAGGAGCCGGCGGGGAAAGCGGGGGGACGAGCGCGTCCGTCGTCGCCGCGGTTGTCTCCTCCGGAGGAAGCGTCGGCGGTGCCTCGTCGCCGACTCCTGCGCACGCCCCCGTGAAAGCGACGGCGACGATCGTCCACGAGGCGCACCTACGAGCCCACCCCGACGACCCGCCGGTCGAGCGGTGCGTCCGTGCTCCATGGGCGTTCCCGCCGCCACGAAGGCTGCCCCGGTCCGTCACCGGTGCGTCAGCGTCCCGCGATCGCCGTCACGGCCTCGAGCGCGCGGTCGACGTCCTCCTCGCTGTTCGCGACGCTCGGGCCGAAGCGGACGTACGGGGTGGCATAGGGCGTGACGCTCGCGAGGACGCGGTGCTCCTCGCGCAGCCGGTCCACGACGTCGGGCGGCGGCGTGCCGCCGAACGTCGCGCAGACGAGGCCCGCAGAGAGCGCCTCCTCGGCAGGCGTCTTCACCTCGACCCCCGGGATCCGGGCCAGCCCCTGCTTCAGGCGAAGCGCGAGGGCGTGCGTCCTCGCGGCCACGCGCGCCCGGCCGCCGAGCTGCTCGTGAACGCCGAAGACGTCGGCGAGCGCCCACCGGTGCTCGAACGAGTGGAACCCCCCGGGCGTCATCAGCCGGCCCGGCGGGGTCTCGGTCGGGCGCCGGCCCTCGATCCAGGCGAGGTACGCCCGGGGGTCGAACGTGGGGATCGTCGGCGCGAGACGCGTCCAGGCAAAGGGGGTCGCGGCGATGACGCCGGTGCCGCGTGGCCCGAAGAGCCACTTGTGGCAGCCCGAGACGAACACGTCGGCTCCGCGCTCGAGCGGCGACTCGTCCTCGACGCCGAGCCCGTGGACGCCGTCGACGCAGAGGAGGATCCGCTGGGCGTCAGGGCGCGCACCGTTCTCGCGCGCGACGGCGTCGGCGATGGCGCGGAGCGGCAGCTTGACGCCGCTCGAGGAGTGCACCCAGGTGACGGCGAGACACCGCGTCCGCCGGCCGAGGGAGTTTCCGATCGCCTCGACCATCCCGTCGACGGAGGCGGACTCGGGCTCGTCGTAGAGGCGGACCCTGCGGACGCGCACGCCGTCGCGCTCCTCGCGCAGGCGCAGCGACTCGTGCGTGGCGTAGAAGTCGTGCTCGGTGGTCAGGACCTCATCCCCGCGCTCGAGTCGAAGACCCCCGTACACGAGTCCCAGCCCCATCGTCGTGGAGTCCGTGAGCGCAACGGTGTCCGGATCGGCCGCGAGGTAGGAGGCCGCGGCGGAGCGAGCGGCCTCCTCGAGCCCCGTCTCGGCCTCGCGCAGGTAGAGGGCCGGGTTCGCATCGAGCCGCGCGCGATGGCGGGCGATCGCGTCGCGAACGGGCTTCGGGTGCGAGGCGAGGAGGAAGGTGGTCAGGTTCGTGTAGCGGCGGTCGAGCGCGAAGAGGCGCGCGTCTTCCGCTTCCGTCGAGGAGGGGAGCCCCGCCGCCGGCTCCTCGTCGCCCCTCGCGAGCTCGCGCGCGGAGACGTACCCGGCCCCACCCGCGACGGAGGAGGCGCCGGCGAGGAGCGCGCCACGGCGCAGGAGTGTCCGGCGGTCGTAACGCACGGGCTCGCCGGGCGTCATTCTCCGCGCTCCCACGCCGCGGATTGGGCGGGCGCGTCGAGCGGTACGCGCTCGGGCCGCGCCGAAGCGTCGAGAGGGAGGACGAGGAGCGAGCCGGAATCGCGTGTGAAGGCAAGGCGCGAGCCCTCGGGGCTCCAGACGGGGCGGCTCTCCTTGACCTCGCCGGGGTTCGTCAACGGATCGACGACGCTCGTGTCGACGTCCAGCACAGCGAGGTGGCCGTTGCGCAGGAACGCGATCCGCTGCCCGTCGGGCGACCACGAGGGGGCGCTGTCGTCGTCGGGCCCGCCGAGGAGCAGCCGCTCACCGCTCCCGTCCACGTTGGCGAGCCAGAGGTCGCCCGAGGCGCTCTCGAACCCCGGCTCGTAGCGCGCGAACACGAGCGTCTTCCCGTCGGGAGACCAGGAGGGGAAGTCCTCGTCGGCGCCGCCCGACCCGAGCAAGCGCTTCACGCCCGATCCGTCCTTCCCGACGACGTAGACGTCGAACTGGCCACCCGTCTCGCGGGCGAACGCGATGCGCCGCCCGTCGGGCGACCACGCGGCGTCGAGCTCCGGGTCGTCGCCCTCGGTCAGGCGGCGGAGGCGCGACCCGTCCGCGCCGACAAGGTAGACGTAGGGCGGCGACCCCTCGGTGCTTCCCGCGACGGCGCGCTGGAAGGCGATCGTGCGCCCGTCGGGCGAGACGGCCGGAGCGATGTCGCTCGCGAGCTCGTCGCGGCCGGGCCGGACGGTGATCCTGCGCAGCCCCGAGCCGTCCACGCCGATGCTCGCGAGGTAGCCCTCGACCGGTTCGTCGGTCTGGGCCGAGAGGTGGAAGACGACGCGGCCGCCGCTCGCGTCCGTCACGCCCGCGGCCGCGTCGTTTGCCGCTGCGGAAGCGGCCGCGCGAGCTTCGGGCTCCTTCCCCGAGGAACGGAAGTGGGCGAAGGACACGGCGAAGACGACCACGAAGATCACGATCGGAACGCCCGCAAAAAGGAGCGTGCGCGCCTGCGCGTCTCGCCGTCTCAGCACGCGTTTCGTCCTCTCGTGCGTGTCATCGCTGCACGAGGGCGATACACCGCTCGCCCGGATTCGGTTCCTTGCGGGCGCGCGGCCGCGGGCCTCGGCGCGTCGACGGAAGCGCGCGGATCGAGGGATCTCCCTGATGCGCGGCGCAGCGTTGCGCTCTTAGCTTTCGCCGAAATCCCGGAGAGGAGGGCTGATGAGACATTTCGGGACGATTCGGCGGGCGCGGATGCTCGTGCTGGCAGCGGCGACGGTCGTCGTGCTCGGCGCCTCCGCGACGAGCGCCCTTGCGAGGGACGCACACCCGCGCGTCCTTCCGCCCACGGCGAACCCCCACGGCCAGAGCTACGGCGCGTGGGCGGCCGAGTGGTGGCAGTGGGCGCTGAGCCAACCCGCGTCCGTGAATCCCGTACTAGACGAGACGGGGGAGCACTGCGCGCAGGCGCAGGAGGGGCACGTCTGGTTCCTGGCCGGCGCGTTCACGAGCGAGCCGGTGACGCGAACGTGCACGGTTCCGACAGGAACGGCGCTCTTCTTCCCGGTCGTCAACTACGTCTACTGCGCCGAGGCGACGGACCCACCCGAGCAGCAGACCGAGGAGTTCGTCCGTGAGCAGGTCGCGTTCCTGCGAGAAGCGGTGTCCGGGCTCAGCGCCACGGTCGACGGCGTCCAGGTACCCGACATCGAGCTCCGCTACTACGAGGAGTCGCCGTTCTTCTCTGTCGTCCTCCCGGAGGACAACGTCTTCGGACGCCCGGCGGGCTCCGTGCTCGAGCCGTGCGCAGACGCCGGCTTCTACCTGATGCTCGCCCCGCTCCCGCCCGGCGAGCACATGATTCACATCGCCGGATCGATTCCGGAGGCGGGCTTCTCCCTCGACGTCACCTACGAGCTCGAGGTCGTGCCGCGCGGACAGCTCCTCCGCGCCTCCTCCTAGGACGCTCGGCTCCAGCGAGCGGCCGCCGGCCTCGTCGGGCCGGCGGCCGCTCCGGCGCCGCCCCCGCGACGCCGGAGCGCGCGCGACGCCGAGCGCAACGAGAGTGATGGCCGAACACGACGTGTCCGGGGTCTGACCCCGGACACGTCCCCAGCGGCCGGGACTTGCGGGATCCGATAGAGCGGGCTCGCGCGCCCGGTCCGGCTCGTGGAGCGCGCTCGCCGCAGCGACACGCGCCCGAGGGGCGTGGCCGGGCGCGCCACGGCCGGGGTCTGACCCCGGACATGATGATCCCGGACATGCGCACGCCGGACGTGTCGAAAGAGCCTTCGCGATGAGCCCCCCGTTCGAGCCACAGGTTCGGGCGCTCCGGCGAGGCGTCATCGCCCGGCCGGCGCCGGCGGCGCTCGCCGGCGCCCTCGCGATTGCCTTCTCCGCGATCTTCTACCGGCTGGCCGACGTCTCGCCCTCGACGGGGGCGTTCTTCCGCTGCGCGCTCGCGCTGCCCCTGCTCTGGTTGCTCGCGCGGCGCGAGGATGCCCACCTCGGCCGGCGCAGCCGCCGCGCGCGCGGGTTCGCGTGGGTCGCCGGCGCCTTCTTCGCGGTCGACCTCCTCCTCTGGCACCACGCGATCGAAGCCGTCGGCGCCGGGCTCGCGACGGTTCTCGCGAACATGCAGGTCGCTGTCTTCGGCCTCAT
Organism: Thermoleophilia bacterium; assembly: GCA_014534155.1. The sequence goes on along the minus strand of JACVSB010000052.1, from coordinate 2,853 downwards.
CGCGTGGCTCGCCTTCCGCGAACGGCCGGCCGCGCCCTCGCTCGCCGCCGTGCCGCTCGCCGTCGTCGGGATCGTCCTCATCTCCGGCATCCTCGAGTCGGACGCGTACGGAGAGAGCCCGGGCCTCGGGGCGGTGCTCGGCGTCCTCGCCGGGCTCGCGTACTGCGGCGTCCTCGTCACGCTGCGCTACGGGGCGCCGGACGTCCGGCGGGTGGCGGGGCCGCTCTTCGACGTCACGCTCGTCGCCGCCCTCCTCGCTCTCCCGGGCGGCCTTGCGCTCGGAGAGCTGGACCTCGCCCCCCCGGCCGCGGCGGCTCTCTGGCTCGCGCTCCTCGCGCTCACGTCCCAGGTCTTCGGCTGGCTCCTGATCAGCGTCTCGCTCGCGCGCCTGCCCGCGATCGTGACTTCGATCTTGCTCACGCTGCAGCCCGTCGGATCGGTCGTCTTCGCCGCGGTCCTGCTGGGTGAGCGGCCGTCTCCGCTCCAGCTGCTCGGAACGCTCGCGATCCTCGCCGGCCTCGTCGTCGGCTCTGCCGACCGGACGAGGGCGGCGCCCCAGGCGAGCGAGGTCCGGGCTCCGGCCGGCTAAGCCGGACGCGGGTCCGCGTCGCGGGCGTCAGGGCTCCCCCAGCCACCGCCGCCCGCTGTCTCGACGACGACGACGTCGCCGGGGCGAAGCTCGACCGACCCCTTCCCGCGCAGGGCGATCCGTTCGCGTCCGCGGAGGAGGAAGACCGCGCTCGGCTGGCCGTCCTCTCCTCCCTCGAGCCCCCACGGCGGCACGCGGCAGCGCTCCACCATCGTCGTCAGGCGCATGCCCTCGGCAAGGACACGGTAGGCGCGCCGGAGCCCGTCGCCGCCGCGGTGCACGCCCGCCCCGCCGCTGCCCTCGCGGAGCTCGTGGCGCTCCACGCGGAGCGGGTACTCGCTCTCGATCACCTCGGCCGGCGTGTTCATCACGTTCGACATGTGGATACGGGTCGCGGAGTCGCCGTCCCGCGCCGCGCTTGCGCCCGCTCCGCCCCCGTGCGTCTCGTAGAGGAACGCGTCCCGCCCGTCGGCGCGCCGGCCGGCAAAGAGGGCGAGGCCCGACGAGCCCATGCCGCCCGCGACGACGCGGTCAGGCAGCGCCGGCGCGAGCGCCCGGAGCAGGACATCGACGATCCGCTGAGAGGTCTCGTGGTTCCCGGCGACGAGCGGCGCCGTCGGGCCGGGCTCGAGGAGCGAGCCCGGCTCGGTCACGACCGCGAGCGGGCGCAGGAGCCCGTCGTTGGAGGCGATCTCGGGGCCGAGAAGCGCGCGAACGGTGTAGGCGACGGAGGCGGCGGCGATGAACGGCGTCGTGTTGACCGGGCCGAGCGCCGCGGGATCGGAGCGGCGAAAGTCGAACGTCGCGTGCTCGCCCGCCACGCTCACGTCCACCCTGATCGAGACGGGCTCCTCACCGATCCCGTCGTCGTCGAGGGCGTCTGCGCCCGTGTAGACCCCGTCCGGGATGCGGGAGAGCGCGCGGCGCGTCCGCTCCTCCGACTCGTCCTGCATCCGCCGCCACGCCTCGGACACCGCCTCAGGGCCGTGCGTGTCGAAGAGCTCGCTCAGACGTTGCTCCGCGAGCGAGGTCGTAGCCGCCTGGGCGCGGATGTCGCCGAGCCGCTCCTCAGCGCCGCGCACATTGGCGAGCACGAGCGCGAGGGCGTCGTCGCACGGTCCCTCCGCCGCGAAGAGCCGGGTCGGCGGGATCACGAGCCCCTCCTGGAAGATCTCGCGCGCGAACGGGACGTAGCTTCCCGGAAGCATCCCGCCGACGTCGGGCCAGTGGGCGAGGGCGACCGCGAAAGCGGCGAGGTCCCCGCCCACGAAGACCGGCCGCACCGCCTTGACGTCGGGGAGGTGGTTCCCCCCGCAGGACGGATGGTTCGTGAACCAGACGTCGCCCGGCCTGAGCGACTCGCGGGGAATCCTCTCGAGCAGCTGCCGGACCGTGAAGGAGAGGACGCCGAGATGCATGGGAATGTCATGGCCCTGAGCGACGGTGCGGCCGGCCCCGTCCGTGAGCGCGCACGAGAGGTCGCCGGCTTCGCGCAGCACGGGCGAGCGGGCGGTTCGCATGAGGTCGTACTTCATCTCCTCGGCGACCGCCGTCGTCCCCTCGCGGATCACCTCGAGCCGGGCCGGCGGGAGCATCACCGGCTGCGCTCGAGCCACACGTTCGCGTCCTCGTCGGCTCGCGCCGAGAGGCCGTCCCAGACGACAACGGTCGAGATCGCGTCCGCGAGTACGGCGGGGCCGTCGACCGGGCGCCCGGGCTCGAGGGCCGAGCGGGCGAGCACGGGGCCGAAGGGCGTCTCTCCGAGCTCGGACTGGCCGACCCTTCCCTCGGGTGCCGCCCACCCGGTCCCCTCGTCGAGCCAGAGGCGCGCACGCACGGCCGTTACCTCTACGGGCTCCGAGGTCGAGTAGCCGTACTCGGCCCGGTGGCGCTCGTGGAAGGACGCCGTCACCCCCGTGGCCGAAGGCTCCTCGGCGAGCACGACCTCGAGGGCGTCGTTCTGGCCGCGGTAGCGAAGCTCGAGCGAGCGGAGAGCCCGAACCGTCCCGTTCCCCGCTTCGCCGAGCTCGCGCTCGAGCTCGGACACGAGGTCCGCGAGCGCGCGCCCGACGCGCTCCCACGAGGACGCGTCGAGCGGCGCGAGGAACGTCCGCACGTCGTCTACGGCGAGCTCCGAGAGGCAGCAGCCGAGCGCCGAGAAGGTGGACGAGAGAGCGGGCACGACGACCCGCTCGACGCCGGCGCCGAGCGCGACGGCCCCCGCGTGCATCGGCCCGGCGCCGCCGTAGGCGACGAGCGTGCAG
>JACVSB010000265.1 GCA_014534155.1 Thermoleophilia bacterium | reverse complement strand
CGCGCTCGCCTACGGCGAGGCCTTCTGGCCCTTCCTCGCCGCTGGAGCGCTCTCCGCCGGCAGCGGCTGGGCGCTCGACCGCGCGACGGGCTCGAAGAAGGGTGAGCTCGTCCGCCCGCGCGAGGGGTTTCTCGTCGTCGCTCTCACCTGGCTCGTCGTCCCCGCGTTCGGGGCGCTCCCGTACCTCTTCGCCGGTGCGCCCGGGCTCGAGAACCCGGTCGACGCCTACTTCGAGTCAGTCTCCGGCTTCACGGCGACGGGCGCGACCGTGCTCACGGACATCGAGGCGCTCGGCCGGTCGCTCGCCATGTGGCGTCAGTTCACCCAGTGGCTGGGCGGAATGGGAATCATCGTGCTCGCGGTCGCCGTGCTCCCGCGCCTGCGCGTGGGGGGCCGCCAGCTCCTCCAGTCAGAGCTCGCGGGGCCGACCGAGCTCGAGCGGCTGACGAGCACGATCCGGGAGACCGCCCGCCGCCTCTGGCTGCTGTACCTCGGACTCACCGCCGCCGCGGCCGGGCTCCTCGCGCTCTTCGCCGTCACGGGGGTCGATCCCGCCATGACGCTCTACGACGCCGTCGCCCATTCCTTCACGGCCATCGCGATCGGCGGCTTCTCGACGCGGTCCCAGTCGATCGCGGCCTTCGCGCCGGCGACACAGTGGGCCATCCTCGCGTTCTTCGTCCTCGCGGGAATCAACTTTCTGCGGCTCTACCGCCTCTTCATCCTGCGCCGCGTGCGCGCCGTCGCAGGCGACGAGGAGTTTCGGCTCTACGCGGTGTTCCTTCTCGCGGGGTCGCTCATCCTCCTCGTGGAGCTTCTCTCCGCCGGGACGGCGTCGGGCGAGGAAGCCGTCCGACATGCAGCGTTCCAGGCCGCGTCGATCATGACGACGACGGGCTTTGCGACCGCGGACTACACCGAGTGGAGCGCGCTCGCGTCGCTCACGCTTCTCCTGCTCATGTTCGTCGGCGCCTCGGCGGGCTCCACCGGAGGCTCGGTCAAGGTGATCCGCCACCTCCTGCTCGCGAAGCTCGTGCGCCGCGAGCTGCGCCAGGCCGTCCACCCGGACGCCGTCGTCCCCATCCGCGTCTCGGGGGCGGTCGTCGACGAGCGCGCGCTCCGCTCGGCGGCCGTCTTCGTCGTCCTCTACCTCACGGTCTTCGCGCTCGGCGCGGCCGGGCTCGTGATCGATGCGCGGCGGACAGCCTCCGAGGTCGCCGCCTTCGATGCGATCGGCGCAGCCGCGGCGTGCCTGGGAAACGTCGGACCAGCCTTCGGCTTCGCCGGCCCCTTCGGCTCCTACGAGGGATTCAGCGACATCTCGACGGGAATCCTCACCGCCCTCATGTGGCTGGGGCGGCTCGAGATCATCCCCGTGGCGGTCCTCTTCATGCGGGGGTACTGGCGGGCGTGAGCACGGCGGCCCGCGGGCGGACGAGCGCCAGGAGGCCGGCGGTCCGCGTGGACGTCGGCGCGGCGCTCAACCTGATCGGCGCGCTCCTCACCTACCTCAGCGTCGCCTTCCTGCTCCCGATCGCGACCGCGCTCCTCTACGGCGAGCCTGTCCGTCCGTTCCTCGTCGGCGGCGCCCTCGCGGCGGCCGCCGGCCTTGCCATCGGGCGCGTCACGAAGGGCAAGGAGCACGTTGGCGCGAGAGAGGGCTTCCTCGTCGTCAGCGCGACCTGGCTTCTCGCGGCCGGCGCGGTCGCCGTCCCGTTCCTCCTCTCCGGCGACCCCGAGCTTTCGCGGCCGATCGACGCCTACTTCGAGGCGATGAGCGGAATGACGACGACGGGCGCGAGCATCCTCACCGACATCCCGGCGCTCAACCACTCGATGGCGCTCTGGCGCCAGTTCTCGCAGTGGATCGGCGGCATGGGGATCATCGTCCTCGCGATCGCGGTTCTCCCGCGGCTCCGGATCGGCGGCCGCCAGCTCTTCGCCTCGGAAGCGCCCGGGCACGAGTTCCAGACGCTGAGCTCGTCCATCCGCGAGACCGCGCGGCGCCTGTGGCTCGTCTACGTCGGCCTGACGGCGCTCGAGGTGCTCGTGCTCGCCGTGATCGGGTGGACGGGCGCAGACCGCGAGATGAACCTCTTCGAGGCGGTCGCCCACGCCTTTACGACGATGCCGACGGGCGGCTTCTCGACGCGCGCTCGCTCGCTCGAGGAGATCGCGCCCGCGACCCAGTGGGCCGTCACGGTCTTCCTCGTGCTCGCAGGCACGAATTTCGCGCTCATGTACGCCGCGCTCAGGCGCCGTGCCAACCCCGTCCGGGACGACGAGTTTCGCCTCTACGCGCTGCTGCTCGTCGTGGCGACCGGCCTCCTGTTCGCCGAGCTCGCGGCCAGGGGGATCTCCGAGGGGGAGGGAGCCGTTCGGTCGGCG
>JACVSB010000227.1 GCA_014534155.1 Thermoleophilia bacterium | reverse complement strand
TTCCAGCGCATCGCGGAGGCCGAGAGGGAGAGCGAGCGCGAGCTCTACGCAAAGCAGTTCTCACGTGACGTCAAGGGCCATGTCGACGCGATCGCGCAGAAGTACATCCGCCCGGACGAGGGCACGTACGAGTTCGCGCTCATGTACCTGCCGGCAGAGGCGGTCTACTACGAGCTCGTCTGCAACCGGCTCGGCGGCGACTCGAGTGCGCTTGCGTACGCGCTCGAGCGCAACGTCATCCCCGTCTCGCCCTCGACGCTGCACGCCTACCTCCTCGTCCTCGTTCTCGGGTTCAAGGGCCTCCAGATCGAGCAGCACGCGCGCGAGGTGATGACGTACTGCGCCGACCTGAACCGCGACTTCGGCCGCTTCAAGGCCGACTTCGACCTCGTGGGGAAGCACCTCGGGAACGCGCAGACGAAGTTCGGGGACGCCGAGAAGCGGCTCTCGCGCTTCGAGACGAAGCTTGAGCGTGCAGGCGAGTCCGAGCTACTCGAGACGCCCGCCGTCGGCTCCGGCGAGACAGTGACCGAGCTACCGCGCGCCCTGGACGCGGCCTAGCCGGCGCGCGGACACCTCCCCTTCGCCCTCCCTCCCGACGGCGCTCTACCCTTACGTCGCGGTCGCGGGCGTGCACACGCTCCTTTACGCCCACGACGCCGAGGCGGCGCGTTCGTTCTTCCGCGACGTGCTCGGCCTCCCCGCCCTCGACGGCGGCGACGGGTGGCTGTACTTCGCCCTGCCGCCGGCCGAGCTCGCGTGCCACCCGGGCCCCGGCGTGATCGCCGGCCGTGCGGAGGGCCGCGCCGAGATCTTCTTCATGTGCCATGACGTCGTCGCGACGCGGCGGGAGCTCGGGGCGCGCGGCGTCGAGTTCGTGGACCCCATCACGGACGAGGGGTGGGGACTGCTCACGCGGCTCAAGGTTCCCGGCTTCGGTGAGCTCGGGCTCTACGAGCCGCGCCATCCGACGCCGCTCTCGCCGTTCGCGGGGGCGCGTCGCTAGAAGCGAAGGAGGGCGCCGATCCCGCCGACGGGGTCGAGGTCCGGAGCATGCTCGACCACCCAGACGGTCCCACCGTGCACGAGTGTCTGCTGGACCGCGAGATCGCGGCCGGAATCGCGAGCGCGCATCGGCGTTCCGTCGAGGGGACACTCGCCCGCCTCTGCGCTCGCCCGCCCGCATTCCGGGCAGGACCAGGCGTGACGATCCGCTCCGGCCGCCGAGACGACCAGCGTCTCGACTCGTGCGTCGGACGCGGCGCTCAGCGTCTCGTCCCACCCGCCGGTCGCGCGCCCGTTCCGGCCGGCGCCCTCGCGCCAGCGGTCGAGGAGCTCCCGCTCCCGTTCGGCGCGCGCCCGCTCGAGGACGCCCGCGGCGACCTCTCGCAGCTCGGCCGGAGTCGCGTGCGCCTCTGCGGCGGTCCAACCCGCGACGGCCCTTTCCACCTCGTGCGAGACGAGCGTCTGGAACTCGGCCCACGTTTCCTCGGGCGCAGCGACGACGACCTGAAGGCCTCCATGGGAGCGCCGCACGAGCTTGTCGAGGTGCTCCGCGACCTCCCGGAGATGCTCCGAGGCGAGCTTGTCCACATGGCGCTGGAAGCGGGCCTGTGACCAGCCGCCCTGATCGTGACGGCGCGGCTGCTCGTCGCTCATGTCCGTCACCTCCTCCAGCTGGCCGGCGCGGAGGCGGAAGAAGCGGCCCTGCTCGCGGCTGAGCATGACGACGAGGGCGCCGTCACCCCGCCCGACGAGCGCGACGAGCGGCGCTACACGCAGCCGCCGGTCGACGTGGACCTCGTCGCGGACCGCCGCGACGAGCGGAATCGCCTGCCACAGGCCATCGAGGCCCGCGCAGAAGAGCGCGACGCCGTGGGCGCCGTCGCGGTCGAGCTCGTGCTCGAGGAACCTCCGTATTCGCTCCAGGTCGGCCCGGATCCCCTGCTTCTCATCGTGCGTGAGCGCGTCGTCCGTGGCGGCATCGGATTTCGCAGCCTCATCGAGGAGGGAGTTCACGCGGGTCCGGACGTCACCCGCCGTCGCGGCGACGCTCGGGTCGAGGCCGAGGTAGACGCTGATCGCGCACCCCTTCTCCGCCCGGAAAGCCGCAAGCTCGCGGAGCTCGTCCCACGATACGGTTCTGGCCATCGCCCTCGCTATCCTTGCCGCCGCGCCGAGACGCTACACGATCCGGAACATTGCGCCCCGGATACGCGTTACAAAAAGGTAGGGCGGCCGCGGGTAGGGCGGCCGCGGCTCGTTCACGTACTCGAAGGACATGATGCAAGAGAACGAAGTGAGAAAGGTCGTGATCATCGGCGGCGGTCCGTCCGCCTACACGGCCGCGCTGTACGCGGCGCGCGCGAACCTGGAGCCGCTCGTGATCGAGGGGTTCGCCTGGGGTGGCCAGCTTATGATCACGAGCGAAGTCGAGAACTACCCTGGGTACCCCGAGGGCGTGCTCGGCCCGCAGATGATGCAGGACTTCCGCGCCCAGGCGTCGCGCTTCGGGGGCGAGTTCCTGACGGACGACGTCACGCACGTCGACCTCTCCGAGCGGCCTTTCCGCGTCTTCGTCGGCGACGACGTCTACCTGTCGGAAACGGTGATCGTCGCTACCGGCGCATCGGCGAGGCAGCTCGGCCTCCCTTCGGAACAGCGGCTGCAGGGGCGCGGGGTCACGTACTGCGCCGTGTGCGACGCAGCCTTCTACCGCGACAAGGAGGTCGTCGTCGTCGGCGGCGGCGACTCGGCGATGGAGGAGGCGATCTTCCTGACGAAGTTCGCCTCGAAGGTCACGCTCGTTCACCGGCGCGACCAGTTCCGGGCCTCACCGATCATGGTGGACCGGGCGCGGGCGAACGAGAAGATCGAGTTCGCGCTGGGCGCCGTCGTGGACCAGGTCCTCGGCGACGACAGGATGGCCGGCGTCCGCCTCCGCGACCTGGGTACCGGGGAGATCCGCGAGGTTCCCGCCGACGGCCTCTTCGTCGCGATCGGACACGACCCGACCACG
>JACVSB010000195.1 GCA_014534155.1 Thermoleophilia bacterium | reverse complement strand
TCGGCGGGTCCGGCGCGGCGGGGCTGCCCGTCCCCTGAGCCTGACCGGCTGAGGCGGTCTTCAGCCACTTGTCAAACTCGTCCTGGGTTATCACGGAGTCGCCGACCTTCGCGACGGCGTTCGGTGGGACGTCGTTGCCGCATCCGGCGATGACCGCCGCGAGACCGGTGGCGACGAGGGCGAGGAGACCCGCGCCGAGCAGGCGTGGCCTGCGGGTCCGCGGACTGGTCGAGGCGTGTCTAGTCAAAGCCATATCTGAAAGCTGTTCGGGAACCTGCCTTGAGGGAAATCCGCCGACGCGAGACCGCCGGGGCCGTGGGCGGTGGCGAAGGGTAGCGGACGCCGTTTCAAGCTCCGGGAGGCGCCGTAGCGTGCTCCAGGATCGCCTCTGCGGCGGCCACGACGGCCCGGAACCGCTCGCCCGGCTCGTCGGGGAGGCGCACTCGCACCGTCGAGCGGCCGGACTCGTAGACGGCCTCCGGAAGCTGCTCCCTGAGCGCCTTCGAGCCGCGCGAGTCGAGCTCGATCGGCGCGACGGAGAGCCGTCCGCCGCGGAAGTCCACGGATCTCGCCCCCGCTCGGCCGAGCTTGATGCGAGCGTCCTGGAGGCGTATGAGGTTGTCGAGCGGCTCGGGGATCGGGCCGAAGCGGTCGGCGAGCTCCTCGCGCAGCATGATCAGCTGGGCGACCTCGCGCGCGCCGGCGATCCGGCGGTGAACCTCGATCTTCGCCGCCTCGTAGGGGACGTAGTCGCCCGGCACGTACGCGTCCACCGGAAGGTCCATGCGCACCGGCTCGGCCGCCTCCTCCGCCGAGTCGCCGGAGAGCAGCCGCACGGCCTCGTCGAGCATCGACACGTAGAGCTCGAACCCCACGGCGGCCACGTGGCCCGACTGCTCGTCGCCGAGCAGGTTGCCGGCCCCCCGGATCTCAAGGTCGCGCATCGCGATCTTGAAGCCCGAGCCGAGCTCCGTGTAGTCCGAGAGTGTGGCGACCCGCCGGCTGGCCTCCTCCGAGAGCGCGGCGGCGGAGGGGTACAGGAGGTATGCGTATGCGCGCTCGCGCGAGCGGCCGACCCGGCCCCGGATCTGGTACAGCTGGGCAAGCCCGAGCTCGTCCGCGCGCTCGACGATCAGCGTGTTGGCGGTCGGTATGTCGAGCCCCGACTCGACGATGGTCGTGCACACGAGCACGTCGGCGCCGCCGCGGAGGAAGTCGAGCATGACCGTCTCGAGCCGGCCCTCTGGCATCTGCCCGTGCGCGACCGCCACGCGCGCCTCGGGAACCAGGGCGCGGACGCGCTCGGCGGTCTCGTCGATCGTCTCGACGCGGTTGTGCACGAAGAACGCCTGGCCGCCGCGGCCGAGCTCGCGGCTGATCGCCTTGCGCACGAGCTCCTCGTCGTACTCGCCGACGTACGTCTTGACCGGGCGCCGGCCCTCGGGCGGCGTCTCGATCACCGAGATGTCCCGCAGCCCGGCGAGCGACATCTGCAGCGTGCGCGGGATCGGGGTGGCGGACAGCGAGAGGACATCGACCTTCAGCCGAAGCTGGCGCAGGAGCTCCTTCTGCTTCACGCCGAACCGCTGCTCCTCGTCGACGATCAGGAGGCCGAGGTCCTTCGGTCGCACGTCGCGCGACAGCAGCCGGTGGGTGCCGATCAGGATGTCCACCCGGCCCTCCGAGAAGTCGGCGAGCACCTGCCGCACCTCCTTCGGCGAGCGGAAGCGCGAGACCATCTCGATCCGCAGCGGGTAGTCGCGCATGCGCTCGGTGAAGGTGCCGAGGTGCTGCTGGGCGAGCACGGTGGTGGGGACGAGGAACATCACCTGCTTGCCGTCCACGGCCGCCTTCAAGGCGGCGCGCATAGCGACCTCGGTCTTGCCGTAGCCCACGTCGCCGCAGATAAGGCGGTCCATGGGGCGGGCCTCCTCCATGTCCGCGCGCACGGCCTCGATCGTCTCGAGCTGGTCGGGGGTCTCGCGGTACGGGAAGCGCTCCTCGAACTCGAGCTGCCAGTCGCCGTCCTGGGAGAAGGCGTGTCCGGCGCGGCGGCGGCGCTCGGCGTAGAGGTTGAGCAGCTCGCCGGCGAGCGCCTGGGCGGCCCGCCGGGCCCGCATCTTCATCTGCTCCCACTGCTTGCCGCCGAGCTTCGACAGCGGCGGGTCGCCGGCGTCGGCGCCCACGTAGCGACTGATCTTGTGCAGCTGATCGCTCGGCACGAAGACCCGGTCGCCGTCCCTGAACTCGAGCTCGAGGTAGTCGCGCGTGACCCCGGCCACGGTCTTCGTCTCGAACCCGGCGAACCGGGCGATGCCGTGGTCCTCGTGCACTACCGGTGCGCCGGCGCGCAGCTCGGTGAAAGACGCGATCGTCCCCGGGGCCGGACCGGAGGGACGCTCCACGCGCCGCCGCCGCAGCAGGCGGTGGTCCGGCAACACCGCCAGCTTGAGCGTGGGGGCCACGAAGCCGTCGCGCAGGCTCGCGTGGGCGAAGACGACGCCGGCGTCCGCCGGCGCCGGCCGGCCGTCGAGGAACCCGGCGCGGACCCGGGCGAGGTTGAGGCGGGCCCGTTCCGCCTCGCCCCGGCGCGCCCACGCCACGAAGGTGCGGTATCCCGAGCGCACCAGCCGCTCGAGCTCCGGCTCGGCGTCGCGGAGCGAGCGGGCGGCGCTGTCGGCGGACTGCGCGCGGAACTGGTGCTGCTGGTCCCCGGAGATGCTCGACAGCCGGAGCGCGGCGCGCTCGCGCAGCGTCGCCTCGAGGGCCTCTGGGCCGACATACAGGTGGTGCGCGTCGTCGTCGTGGAAGCTCGTCGTCACGTCGTCCCAGTAGTCGCGGAGCGCCGGCACGAGTTCCTCCTCGGCGGAGACCGCGACGAGCGCCTCGCGCGGCACCAGCTCGAGCAGCTCGCGAAACCGGTCCACGGGGAGGACGTCCGCCACATCCGGCCGGTCGGACTCGTCGCTCGACGCCGCGATCTCCGCGCGCTCGCGGTGCTCCGGGCCGAGCTCGGCGGCGGGAGCGATCTCCACCCGCTCGGCGTCTTCGAGCGAACGCTGAGTAAAGGTCGAGAACCAGGTGAGGCGCTCGACCTCGATGTCGAACAGCTCGCACCGCACCGCCCGCTCCTCGGTGGCCGGGTAGACGTCGAGGATGTCGCCGCGGATCGCGAACTGCCCGCGCTCCTCCACCTGGTCGACGCGCTCGTAGCCACAGTCGACGAGGCGGCCCGCGGCCTCCTCGAGGTCGACCAGCCCGCCCCGCTCGATATCGAAGCCCCGCGGCCGCAGCGCGGGGTCCGGCACCTTCTCCGCGAGCGCCACCGCCGAGGCGACGAGCACGGCGGCGTCCCCGGCGAGGAGCGCGTCGAGGGCCGCGATGCGGAGCCCGACGAGGTGCGGCGGCGGGGCCAAATGCGACTCGTAGCGCATGCCGCGGGAGGGATAGAACCGCACCGCGCGAGGCGCCAGAAACGCCTTGAGATCGGCGGCGAGGTCGCGCGCCGCGCGGTCGTCGCCCGCCACAACGAGCGCGGGCCGCTTCGGCTCCGCGTCGATCAGAGAGGCGAGCAGGTAAGGGCGCAGGCTGGCCGAGACGAAGGCGCGCTGCGGCTCGGCGCGCGCGGCCTCCGCCAGCGCGGCGATCGAGCGATCCTCGTGAGCGTATGTGAGGAGCTGTCGGAGCATGCGAAGCGGCCGCCCGGACGCCCGCGCGGCCTCTCGTCCAGTCT
>JACVSB010000264.1 GCA_014534155.1 Thermoleophilia bacterium | reverse complement strand
GTTCGGCTTCGCCGTCGGGCTCTCTCTGCTCGTGGCGACGGTCACGGTCGCAGGACGCGCCGGTCAGGTTCTCGGGGCTGCGGGCGTCCTCGTCGCCTTGACGCCGCTCCCGGCCGTCTTCGCCGCCTGGATGGGCGTCCTCTGGCTGCTGCCGCGACGGGACGTTTCGTGGAGAGATCTCGTGCCCGGCGCGGCGGTGGGGACCGCGGGAGTGCTCGCCCTCCACCTCGTCACAGTGTTCTACCTCGCGGAGAAGCTGGTGAATGCCTCCGCCCTGTACGGGGCGCTCGGGCTGGCGTCCGTCCTGCTGCTGTGGTTGTACCTCGTCGCCCGCCTACTCGTGGCGTCGCTCGTCGTGAGCGCAACGCTCGACGATCGACGGCGAGGTCGTTAGGGACGGTGGGCGAGGATCTTCGTCTTCTCGGCCGCGAACTCCTCCTCGCTCAGCACGCCCCTGTCCCGGAGCGCGGCGAGCCGCTCCAGCCGATCGAGCCGCGCCGTCTCGGGATCGACCGTCGCCTCGGCGGCTTCACGGTTGCCCGAGCGCCAGGAGGCGAGGCGGTCGCCGAGCCCCAGCGGGAGCGCCTGCTCGTCGGGAAACTCCCGCGCGGCCTCCCGGCGCAGCGCCTCGATGCCGACGATCACGAGGACGGCCATGACCGCAAGCGAGAACGGCCGCCGGAACGCGCCCGTCGGAGCCCAGAGGATCACGAGCAGGAAGACCGCGACGAAGGCGCCGTAGACGAGGTCCGGGCGGTCGCGGAGGTACGGCGCGAGCCGGCGGCGGAGGCGAGTCGCCTGCCGCCCGGCGCCGGCGAGCCACGTGCCGAGGATCGCGACGATCCCGAGGATCACGAGCGTCTGACCGACGTCGCGCAGGTCGCGGGTGAAGATGCCCCACACGTCCTTGACCGCGGGGCTGGCGCTCTCGTTCTCGACCAGCCTGTCGACGACAACGTTCCCGCCGGCGCGCCGAACAACGAGCACGAGCACGCCGAGCAGCAAGACGGCGATGCCGAGCGTCTTCAACGTCTCGCGCCGCCGCCCGCGCGCGAGCCAGATCGCGGCCGCCCAGCAGGCGAAGGCGAGCAGCCAGAACCAGTGCGCGACGAAGCGGAGGATGCGCGTGAGCGTCTGCACGCTCTCGAGCTGGTCGCTGCGGATGATCACGAGACGGCCCGCGTCGGGAGGCAGCCGGGCGTTCAGCCGCCCGCCGACGCCGACCCGGTCTCCCACGCTGACGACGAGCGGGCGGAGGTCGAGGACGACGCGGCCCCCGGTATTCCGAACGAATCTGCTCTCGTCTTCGAGGAGGAGGACGAGCTGCTCGTGCACCCGGCGGTTTGCCTTGCGCCAGATGTCCTGCACGCGACCCGTGCCCAGCGCCCGTTCCGTCGCCTGCACGGCGAACTCGCGCAGGCCGGCCGCGACCGGCGCCGCGAGCGCCTTCGTCTCCGGCGGAAGACGCGCGCGGAGCCGGTCTGCGACGTCGACGTCTGCGTAGAGCCGTTCGACCAGGAAGCTGCTGAGCGCGTCCTGCACGTTCTCGCTCTCGAGGACTTCGCTCGCGTTCTCGACGTAGTGATCCGTGTCGAGCGCATCCCGCTCGACCCAGATCGCGACCACCGCGACGAGGGCGAGGACGAGCCCGGCAAGAAGCAGCGCCCAGATCGCGGCGCGGCGAGCTCGGGTGGCTGTAGGCGTCCCGGCCTCGCTCGCGGCTATCGACGTCGGTGGAGCCATATCTCGTTCTCCGGCTGCGGCAGGTGCGGGAGCGGGCCGGTCCGAGTCGGGGAGAGCTCGCGTGGATCGCGTCCGCGAGCCAGCACATTCTCGCACCGGCGGCACGGGATTGCTGGAAGCTCTCGCTGAGAGCAGGATGGTGTCGATGAGGTGTTCGGGAGTGAGGTTCGGGCGGCGGACCGCGCGGCCGATACGCCGTGCGGCGGAGTGAGGAGCGATGTCGGCTGCGATCACGTACGTCGGCCACGCGACGGTGTTGGTCGAGCTCGACGGCGTGCGGCTGCTCACGGACCCGGTCTTCGGCGCGCGCGCCGGACCTCTGAGGGCCGTCCCGCGCCCACACGAGCCGGGCTGGGGGCGATCGATCGACGCGGTCCTGCTCTCGCACCTGCACCGCGACCACTTCGACGCGCGAACGCTTCGCGGGCTCGGAGACCGTCTGCTGATCACTCCGGAGCGCGCGGGCGCGCGGCTTCGCCGGCGAGGGTTCCACAGGGTGACGGAGGTTGCCCCGGGCGACGCCGTTCGAGTCGGGGCCGTGACCGTCGAGGCGACGCCGGCCGCTCACGGCCGGTACCCGAAGCGCTTTCGTGTCCCTGGGTGCGTCGGCTTCGTGATGCGGGCGACCTCGTCGATCTACTTTGCCGGCGACACGG
>JACVSB010000359.1 GCA_014534155.1 Thermoleophilia bacterium | reverse complement strand
CCTACTACCCGGTCATCCTCGACCGTTGCCGCCTGCGGGTTCGCGGCGCCGAGGCCGACGACGTGGCCGGGGCGGTCGTCGAGCGCCTGCTCGCAGAGCTCAAGGCGGGCAAGACGTACTCCGTCCCGTTCCGCGTGGTCGTGCACAAGGTGATCGAGTGGAAGGTGAAGGAGTTCTTCCGGCACGGCGGCGTAGCCGAGCTTCCCGAGGAGTGGGATGCCGCCGCGCCCGACGCGTTCGAGGCGTGGGAGGCGGAGCACGACTTCGAGGCCTGGATCGCGCCGCTTCCCGAGCGGACGCAGCAGGCCTTCCGGTACCGGTATCTGGAAGGGCTCGAGGCCGCCGAGCTCGGCGAGCGGCTCGGACTGGAGGCGAACGCGGCCCACCAGCTCCTCTGGCGCGGGCACGACCGCCTGCGGAGGCTCAGCCGTGGCTGAGAGCGTGAACGAGCTCTTCGACGACTTCGCGGTGCGTCGGGCGCGCGGGGAGCGGCCGGACGTGCGCGAGTACCTCGCGCGCGCGGGGCCCGAGGCGGACGCGCTCGCCTCGCTGCTCGACCGCCTCCTCGCCTCGACGCCGCCTCCGCCCGCGGACCCGGGAACGGTGGCCGCCTTCGAGGGTCGCGTCGCGGGGGAGCCGCCGCTCCTTGCCTTGCGGACTCGGCGCGGCCTTCCGCGGACGCGGGTCGTGGACGCGCTTGTGAGCGCGCTCGGACTCGATGCCGCAAAGACCGCGAAGGTGAAGCGCTACTACCACTCGCTCGAGACCGGGCTCCTCGACCCGCACGGTGTCAGCGTGCGTGTCTTCAGCGTGCTGGACGGGATCTTCGACGCGCGTGTCGAGGACGTCGCCGCCTGGCGCCCGCCGCCGGCTCAGAGAGCGACGGCGACGGCGTTCTTCCGTGTGAGGGACGAAGTCGTCGTCGCGCCGGCCGCGGAGCGCGCGAGGGAAGAGGAGGAGTGGGACGAGGTGGACGAGCTCTTCCGCGGAGCCCGGCGCTGATCAGCCCTGTCCGAAATAGGCCGGTCGGCCTATTGCCGTGTCCTGCCGCTCTTGCAACCCTTGCCTCCTACGAGGGGGGTCATGAGGGGAAGCGAGGACACAGCGGAGGCAGATTGCCCGGCGGGCCGGTGACGGACGCCAGGGCGCACGCCCTGCGAGCGCGCTACCACGAGCTCTTCGAGGCACCCGAGCTCCCGGTCCCGGTCGAGTCGATCGCCGAGGACCTGCTGGGCCTGAACGTCGAGGAGGCGGACCTCGAGGCCGTCAGTGGCCTCCTCTACCCCGCGGAGCGCCAGATCTACGTGAACGCAAGCGAGCCGAAGACCCGCCAGCGCTTCACCCTCGCCCACGAGCTGGGGCACTGGGTGTGCCAGCACCT
>JACVSB010000169.1 GCA_014534155.1 Thermoleophilia bacterium | reverse complement strand
GCACGTACATCCGCTTCCGCGTCAGCGGCCTCGAGGGGGAGATCGGGCACGCGACGCTCTCGCTGCGCGCGTTCGGGCGCGTCGGCACGCGCTTCGACGTCCGTCTCGTCCGCCGCCGCTGGTGGAGCGAGCGGCGGCTGACCTTCTCCACCGCGCCACGTCCTCTCGCGGCTGCGCAGGCGGCCCGCGGCCGGATCGGATACGGCTGGTCGCGGGTCGACGTCACGTCGCTCGTGCGCGGGAACGGCACGGTCGCCTTCATCGTCGTTCCGCGGCGGGGCGCGCGCGTAGCGATGAGGAGCCGCGAGTCGGGCGTTGCCCCGCGGCTCCTCCTGCGCACCCGAAGCCCGAAGCCCGAGTCCCCCAAGACTCCGCCTCCTGCTCCTGCTCCTGCTCCGCCTCCTGCTCCTGCCCCTGCTCCTGCTCCCGCTCCTGCCCCTGCTCCTGCTCCTGCTCCCGCTCCCGCTCCTGCCCCGCCTCCCGCTCCTGCCCCGGCCCCGGCCCCCGCCCCGGCCCCGGCCCCGGAGCCTGCGCCGACGCCCCCACCGCCCGCGCCGCCCGTGACCTTCGCCACGCCGGGCGTCTCGACCGGCGGGCAGTTCCAGTACGAGGACGACGCGACGATGAAGCGGCTCCTCGACGGTCTCGGCGCGATCGGCGCGCGCTCGATCCGCTTCGACGTCCCCTGGGCCATGGTCGAGCGCACGCGGGGCACGTACGACTGGACGCGCGCGGACCGCGCGGTTGCCGCGGCCCGCGCGCGCGGTCTCGACGTGGAGCTCGTGCTCGCCTACTCCCCCGGCTGGGCGAACGGCGGCCGCGAGGACAAGTACCCGCCGCTCGACGCCTACTTCCCGGACTACGCACGTTTTGCCGCCGAATGCGCGCGGCGCTACGTGCCCCAGGGCGTGAAGGCGTTCGAGATCTGGAACGAGCCGAACCTCGGCGGCCACTTCTGGAAGCCGGCTCCCGAGCCCGAGCGCTACGGCCGCCTCCTCGCGCAGGCCTACAACGCGGTCAAGGCGGTCGCACCGCAGGCGGTCGTCCTCGGTATGGCGCTCTCGGGGGCGCCAAACGACGCCACGAACCTGACGCCGAATACATTCGCCAAGCGGGCGTACGCGGCCGGCGCGAAGCTCGACGCGCTCTCCGTCCACCCGTACGTGAACTCCACGGACATCGCGTTCGAGTGGGAGGGCTGGCAGTTCGGCGGTACGGGCTCCTGGTTCGGCCCCGGCTCGAGCGTCCGCCAGACGATGATCGACCGTGGGGACGGCCAGAAGAAGATCTGGATCACCGAGACGGGCGACTGGGTGCCCTCGCGCGCGGCCAACTCCCTCCGGGCCCAGTTCTCGAGGTGGAGCACGTACTCGTTCGCCGGGCCTGTCTTCTGGTACACGTACCGTGACGCGTCGATCGACCCTCTCTCGCTCACCGACTCCACGTGGAATCCCCGGCCGGCCTGGTACGCCTTCCGGGATTGGCGCAAGTAGCGACGGGGCTAGGGCGGCAGGGGAGCGACCTCGACGGCGCGCGCGACCGGAGCGTCGCGCGGCTACCCGGCGCGTACGGCGCGCGCTCCGCGGCCGAAGGCGAGGGGCGCTACGACGAGCTGCGCACGACGGCAGCCAGCGTGCGGATCACGATCTTCGCGTCGAGCCAGAGCGACCAGTTCTCGATGTAGTAGTTGTCCCACTCGACGCGGTCGGCGAGGGACGTCTTCCCGCGGAGGCCGTTCACCTGCGCCCAGCCGGTCAGGCCGGACTTGACGCGGTGGCGTTCCGCGTACCGGTAGATCCGCTCCTCGAACCGGCGCGCGTAGTCCACCCGTTCGGGCCGCGGCCCGACGAGCGACATCTCGCCCCTGAGGACGTTGAAGAGCTGCGGCAGCTCGTCGACCGAGAGGCGGCGGAGGACGCGCCCGACCGGCGTTCTCCGGTCCTCGAGGCGAGCCGGGAGGCGAGCCGGGAGCGGCTGCGCACCGAGCTCGCGCGCCGCCCAGTCCGCGTCGGCCTCGCCGCTCACCTCGGGCTTGCCGTCCATCGTCCGGAACTTCACCATTCCGAACTCGCGGCCGTCGAGGCCGAGGCGGCGCTGCTCGAAGAAGACCGGACGGCCCATGGTCACGAGCACGGCGAGCGCCGAGACCGCGAGGACCGGAAGCGCGAGGAGGATCAGCGCGGCCGCGATGAGGCGGTCGGCGGCGTACTTGACCGCGAACTGCCACCCGTGAGGATCGACCGGGTGAGGGGTGACGAGCGGCATGCCGCCGACGTGGTCGATCGTGACGCGCTCGGGCACCTTCTCGAACAGGCGCGGCACGAACGAAAACGAGATTCCCAGCTCCTCGCACCGTCTCGCGACGCGCAGGACGACCTCGTGGGGGGCGGTCGAGAACGTCGCCACGACGTGCTGGACGTCGTACCGGCCGACGACGGCGTCGAAGTCCCAGCTCGCCCCGAGGACTGGCACGCCGTCCACCGGGCCGAGCGGCTCCTTGTCGAGGAAGCCGATCGGGCGCAGCCCGAACTCCGCGCGCTCGACGAGGCGCCGGGCTAGCAGCTGGCCGACGCGGCCGGCGCCGAGGATCAGCGTCGGACGACCCGTTGCCTCGGCGCGCCGTGCCCGCTCCACCCGCGTCAGGACCGTGCGCCCCGCGACGAGCGCGGCGGTGGCGAAGAGCCAGGGCCTCACCGCCTGGGAGGACGGGATCGCCTCGTCGGCGACCACCACCCGGGCCGTCGTGACCGCCATAGCCGCGATCGCGGTCCCGCCGAGGATGATGCGTAGCTCGTCGAGGAGCTGGCCGCGCACGCGCGAGACATAGGCGCCGCGCGCGTAGAGGAAGAGAAGCGCGAGGGCCGGGAACGCAAGGAACGCGATCGTCGGCGTCGGCGGGAACCCGGCGCTGCGCCAGCCCGCCTCGGCGAGGGTGACGGCGACCGCAAGCATGGCGACGTCCAGCGACAGCCGCCCGAGCGCCCACTCCGTGCGCGGCTTCAGCCGGCGCCGCTCGAGCTGCGCGGATGCCGCTTCGGAGGCGCCCTCGGCGTACTCGGGCGCCGCGCTCTCCGAGGCCGCTGTCGCAGATGTCACCGCAGCTTCACTCTCCCGGTTTCCGCTCCCGCCGAGCGCGTCCGTCGTGGTCCCCGGGACGCGCATCCCGCCCGCGTGCTGCGGGTCTGTCCTATAACGCCCGCGCGCGCCGGTTGGATACGGCGCCGCGGCGTCATCCTAGAGGCGCACAGGGCTCCGGTGTGCGGCCGGCACAAGAGCGTCGAAGCGGTGACGCGGATGGGGGAGAAAGGTCTATCGCGACTTGGCTGCGCGGTCGATACGAAGTTGCATGGCGCCGGTTTGCGTCCCGACCCGTCCGGTACCATGGGGCGTGCCGTACGACCGGAAAGGACGTTGACGCGTTGTTCGAACGCTTCACTGAACGCGCAAGACAGGTCGTCGTTCTCGCCCAGGACGAGGCGCGCGCCCTGAAGCACAACTACATCGGCACCGAGCACATCCTGCTCGGGCTCCTCCGCGAGGAGGAGGGCCTCGCCGCGCGCGTGCTCGAGAGCCTCGACATCACGGTCGAGGAGGTGCGCGCCCAGGTGGCCCGGATCGTCGGGCAGGGTGACGAGGTCACCACCGGCCAGATCCCGTTCACGCCTCGCGCGAAGAAGGTCCTGGAGCTCGCCCTCCGCGAGGCGCTCTCGCTCGGTCACAACTACATCGGGACGGAGCACATCCTGCTCGGGCTCGTGCGCGAGAACGAGGGTGTCGCCGCCCGGATCCTGCTCGACTTCGACGCGGACGCGGAGAAGATCCGCAACGAGATCATCCGGATGCTCTCTGGTCCAGGCCGCCGCCAGCAGGGCGGGGGCGCTGCGCCCGAGAAGTCGAAGAGCTCGAAGCTGCTCGACCAGTTCGGGCGCAACCTGACGAAGCTCGCGGCCGAGGGCAAGCTCGACCCCGTCGTCGGCCGGCAGACGGAGATCGAGCGCGTGATGCAGATCCTCTCGCGGCGGACGAAGAACAACCCCGTCCTCATCGGTGAGCCCGGTGTGGGCAAGACCGCCGTCGTCGAGGGTCTCGCGGCCCGCATCTCCTCGAACCAGGTCCCGGAGATCCTCAAGGGGAAGCAGATCTACACGCTCGACCTGGCCGCGCTGGTCGCCGGCTCCAAGTACCGCGGGGAGTTCGAGGAGCGGCTCAAGAAGGTGATGAAGGAGATCACCCAGCGGGGCGACATCATCCTCTTCATCGACGAGCTCCACAACCTCGTCGGCGCCGGCGCCGCCGAGGGCGCGATCGACGCCGCGTCGATCCTGAAGCCGGCGCTCGCCCGCGGCGAGCTTCAGACGATCGGGGCGACGACGCTGGACGAGTACCGCAAGTACCTCGAGCGCGACGCCGCG
>JACVSB010000121.1 GCA_014534155.1 Thermoleophilia bacterium | reverse complement strand
TCAGCGTGTACGGCCGCTCGTGCGGGAAGGAGACGCGACAGGAGCCGAAGAGGATTCGAAGCGATCCCGGCCCCCCGAGGGTCGAGACGGCGCTCGGCGGGAAGCGCGAGCCGGGTTCGGGCCACGCCGGCACGCCGTCGAGAGCGACGCCGTACTCGCTGCGCGTGCCCGGAGCGAGCCCTTCGACGACGACGAGCGCGTAGTGATGTCCCGCGACGGCGAACGTGCGCGTCCGGTGCCCGAGTACCTCGACCTCGCAGGCCTCGTCCGTCTCCACCCAGACGGTCGCGTCGGTCTCGCCGATGTGGCGGAGGAGAGGCCCGAGGACGAGGCGCGGCACGCGCGCACCCTAGTCCCCACGGGCTGCGGCCCGGTGGGCCGGCCGGGATGCGTACCCTGCTCGAGATGGGCCGGGGTCTCGCCGCGCTCTCGCTCGCCGTCGCCGTCGCCGGACTGGCCGCCGGCCCGGCGTCCGCCGCGCTCCGCCTTGCGCGGGTGGCGGGCGGGTTCTCGCAGCCCGTGCACGCCTCGTCCACGCCGAGCGAGCCCGCACGGATCTACGTCGTCGAGCAGCGCGGTCTCGTGAAGCTCGTGCAATCCGGACGGGTGCGCTCGACGCCGTTCCTCGATCTCCGGTCGGCCGTCTCCTGCTGCGGCGAGCGCGGCCTCCTCTCGTTCGTCTTCCATCCGCGCTACCCGGCGGTCCGCCGCGCGTACGCGAACTTCACGGACCGCGCGGGCGACACGCGCGTCGTCCAGTACCGGGTCAACGCTGAGAGGACGAGGGCGCTCCGTTCCACGGCACGCGTCCTGCTCAGGATCCGCCAGCCGTACGCAAACCACAACGGCGGCGGGCTCGCCTTCGGGCCGCGGGGGTTCCTGTACGTCGCGACCGGCGACGGCGGCTCCGCCGGCGACCCGGGGAACCGTGCGCAGAGCCGCCGCTCGCGGCTCGGAAAGCTCCTGCGCGTGAACGTGGCCACGGGCGCCGTTCGGATCGTGGCGCTCGGCCTGCGAAACCCGTGGCGCTTCTCCTTCGACCGCGCGACGGGCCGGATGTGGATCGGCGACGTCGGCCAGGGCTCGCGCGAGGAGGTGGACGTGTTCCGGCCGGGGGCGCCGGGCCTCGAGAACTTCGGCTGGCGGCGCTTCGAGGGCTCGGCCCTCTACAGCCCGGGCACGCGCCTCGCCGCCCGCACCCGCTACGTCCCGCCCGTGTCGCAGTACGGCCACTTCGGCGGGCGCTGCTCGCTCACCGGCGGGTACGTCTACCGCGGGCCGATTGCCGGAGCCCGCGGCCGCTACTTCTTCGGCGACTACTGCACGGGCGAGGTCTGGAGCTTCGTGCGCCGCAACGGGCGGACGACCGACCGGCGCGCGCATCCCCGCCTGGCCGTCCCCGGTCACCTCTCCTCGTTCGGAGAGCGGGCGGACGGGCAGCTCCTCTTCGTCTCGCACGGCGGCACGCTCTACCGTCTCGCGCCCGCGTAGGTCACGAGCGGGAGCGCGAAGCGCCGTCAGTACGCTGGCCGGGTGCGCCTCGCGACGGCCTGCTGCGCCCTCCTCGCGCTCGTCGTCGCCTCGACCGGATGCGGCGACGGGGAGGACGGGAGCGCGTCACCGCCTCCCGCCGCGCCCCCCGCGCCGGCCCCCTCACCGCCCGCCGAGCCCACGACCGGAACGGTCGCGCCGGCCGGGCCCCTTCGTCTCGAGCGCCTCGTCACGGGTCTCGAGGCTCCCGTCGACGCGACGGCCGCGCCGGGCGAGCCGAACCGCGTGTACGTGGTGGAGCAGGGCGGCCTCGTGCGCGTCCTCGACCGCGGTCGTCTGCGCTCCCGGCCGTTCCTCGACATCCGCGACGACGTCAGGGCGGGGGGCGAGCAGGGGCTCCTCTCGCTCGCCTTCCACCCGGCCTATGCCGAGAACGGGCGCCTCTACGTCGACTACACGAACCGCAACGGGGACACGCGCGTGGTCGAGTTTCGCGTCAACAGCGAGGGGACCGCCGTCGCCGCGGGGACGGCGCGTGAGCTCCTCGCCGTCGACCAGCCCTACTCGAACCACAACGGCGGCCAGCTCGCCTTCGGGCCGGACGGGCTCCTGTACGTCGGGATGGGCGACGGGGGCGCGGGCGGCGATCCCGAGAACCGCGCCCAGGACCTGCGTTCGCCGCTCGGCAAGCTCCTCCGGCTGGACGTGGACGGCGGCAACGAGGAGTGGACGACCGCCGCCTACGGGCTTCGCAACCCCTGGCGCTTCTCCTGGGACCGCGCGACGGACGAGCTCTACATCGCCGACGTCGGCCAGAGCGCGCGCGAGGAGGTGGACTGGCTTCCCGGCCCACCGGACGAGCTCGTCAACTTCGGCTGGGACGTCTGGGAGGGCGATCGCCGCTTCGAAGAGAAGGAGCCGAACACGGCGGGGCGGCTCGTCGAGCCCGTTCACGTGTACGGGCGCGAGGAAGGGTGCTCGATCACGGGCGGGTACGTCTACCGCGGCCGGGCGCTGCCGCGCGTGGCCGGCCGCTACTTCTTCGGCGACTACTGCTCCGGGAGGGTCTGGAGCCTGCGTGTCGAGAACGGGCGCGCGCGCGGCCTGCGGCGAGCTCCCTTCCGGGTGGAAGCGCTCTCCTCCTTCGGCGAGGACGCGCAGGGAGAGCTGCTGCTCGTCTCGCTCGCGGGAACCGTCTACCGTCTCGTCGCGTGAGGTACCAGTTCGTCGACTGCCGCTGGGAGCTCGGCCGGCCCGGTCGCGGCCGCGAGCTCTACCTGGAGCGCCACATCCCGGGCGCCTCCTTCCTCGACGTCGAGCACGAGCTCTCCGCGGCCCCCGGGGCACCGCCGCACCACGGAGGGCGCCACCCGCTCCCGGATGAGGGCCACTTCGCGCGCTGGGCCGGGCACGCGGGGATCGGAGCCGGCGTCTTCGTGGTCGCGTACGACCAGGGGCGAAGCGGCGGAGCGGCACGCCTGTGGTGGCTCCTCCGCCACTTCGGCCACGACGACGCCGCCGTCCTCGACGGCGGGCTCGACGCCTGGCTCGGGCCGGTTCATTCCGGCGAGGAAGCGGTGGAGCAGGCGCGCTTCGTCCCACGCCCTCGCCACGACGACACGATCGACGCCGAGGAGCTCGAGCGGCGCCTGCGCGAGCCGGGCCTCGTCCTCGTGGACGCCCGCGCACCGGAGCGCTACCGCGGGGAGGTGGAGCCGATCGACCCCGTCCCGGGCCGGATCCCCGGGGCGATCAACGTCCCCTACACGCGCCGCGAGCCCGTCGCCGACACGTTCGCGCCCACCGACGAGGTCGTGGTCTACTGCGGGTCCGGCGTGACCGCGTGCGTGACGGCTCTCGACCTCGTCCGGGCCGGGCACGAGCGCGTGCGGCTCTACCCCGGGTCCTGGAGCGACTGGTCAGGCCGCGGGCTCCCGGCCGAGCGCGGTAACGGCTAGGGGCCTGTCCGGAACCCCTCTCGCGCCGGGTGCGGCTGCAAACCCGGCGCTGGCGGCGTCCTCGGTCGCGTACATATCGCCTGCACAGTCGCGCTCCCTGCGTCCCGGCCAGCGCGCGGTTTTTTCGCGTGCCCCGGTATCAGGCAGTTTCCCGGACAGGCCGCTAACGGACGACGACCGTCCTGCGGTAGCGGCTCACGGCCGCCTCGTCCAGCGCCATCGCGATCGGGTCGGCGAGGAGGTCGTCGCCGAGGCGGCGCTTGAGCTGCGAGACGAGGTACTCCTCGGCGAGCCACTCCATCCGCGGCGGGACGTCGGCCTGCACGAGCAGGCGCCACAGCCCCTCGTCGAGCTCGTGCTCGTCGGCGATCCGCGGCGGACGCAGGAAGCGCGCCCCGCCCACGGGCGCGAGACCCGCGACCGCGCGCACGGCCTCCCGCGCTCGCTCCGGCTCGCGCGTGAGGAGCTCGACCGTGAACGTCCGGTAGCGCCGGCGGCTGCGCTTGACCGCCATGATCTGGCCGTTCGGGATGAAGTAGACGTCGCCGTTCAGGTCGCGCATGACCGTCGTCCTGAACCCGACCTCCTCGACCACGCCGGCGTACTTCGAGGGCTCGATCTCGATGAAGTCGCCGACGCCGTACTGGTTCTCCAGCAGGATGAAGAGGCCGGCGAGGAAGTCCTGCAAGAGGCGCTGGGCGGAGAAGGCGAGGACGAGGACGACGAGCGTCGCGCTCGCAGCAGCCGTCAGCCGGTCCTCGACGAAGATCGAGACGACCGTGGCGGCCGCGACGACGAGGAGGAGGTAGCGGACCGCCGTGGACGCGAGGATGGCGGCCGTCTCGCGGCGACGAAGCCGGGTGAGATCGCCCGTGCTCGCCGGCTCGGCGCTCGTCCAGCGGCGCGCCAGGCTGCGCATGAGCCGCGAGAACACGAGCCCGGCGAGGGCGATCAGGACCGCCCAGGCGACGCGGTCGGCGGAGCCGGTCAGGCTCTCGAGCACGGTGCCCGAACCGTAGCTAGATGTCGATCTCGCTGACGGCCGGGAGCGAGGACGGGTCTTCCAGGTAGCGCCGGTAGGCGGCGACGGCGACGGCGAGATCCTGGACCGCGAGACCGGTGGAGTCGAAGACGGTGATCTCGCGCTCGTCGCGCCGCCCGGCTTCCTCTCCTTGCAGGACGCGCCCGAGCTCCGCCACGTCGTCGCGCCCCAGGCGCCCGGCGGCGAGCGCGTGCGCGACGTCCCCGTTGTGGCCGGCCTGCTCCCAGTCGTCGCAGACGACGCGTGCGCGGACGAGCTCCTCGACTGCGATCTCGGCCTTCCCCGGGCCGTCGGCGCCCATCAGGCTCACGTGCTGCCCGGGGCCGAGCGTCCCGGGGGGAAAGAGGATCTCGTGGCCCGGGGTGACGGTCGCGACGACGTCCGCGGCCAGCGCGTCGGCGAGGTCGTCGGCGACCTCGGCGCCCTCGCCGAGCTCCTCCCGTGCGTTCTCCGCCTGCTCCCGCTGCACGTCCCAGAGGAGGACGCGGCGTCCCCGGGCAAGGAACGTCCGGGCGACGGCCCGGCCGTTCACGCCACAGCCGACGACGGCGGCGGGGCTCGCCGTCTCCCGGGCCAGAAGCTCCGCGGCGAGGACGGCGGCCGCTCCCGTCCTGACGGCCGTCACCGCGGCGGCGGGGAGGATCGCCCGCAGCTCCCCGGTGGAAGCGTCCGAGAGGAGGACGACGCCACTCACGGTCGGAAGCTGGCGCTCGGGGTTGGCGGGGAAGGAGGTCACCCACTTGAGGACGGCGAAGCCGGCTCCGGAAGCGGGCATGGCGCGGAAGTCGCCGTTCGGCGGCGCGGGGAGGTAGACCTTGGGCGGCATCGTCCACGCGCGCCGGGCGTGCTCGAGGAACGCCTCTCGGACGATCTCGACGGCGTCTCCGGGTGGAAGCGCGGCAGCGAGGTGCGCGGCGGCGAAGACGGGGACGCGCGGCACCGCTCGTATCCTAGAGCCGTGCCGGTGACCGTCTGCGACGTCGGGGCCCGCGACGGGCTCCAGAACGAGGCCACGCAGCTTCCGCCGCCCGTGCGCGCGGAGCTCGTGAACCGGCTGGCGTCGGCGGGCGTGCCGCGTATCGAGGCGGTCAGCTTCGTGAGCGCCGAGCGCGTGCCCGCGATGGCCGGTGCCGAGGACGTCGTGGCGGGGATCGACCGGCGGGCGGAGACCGAGTACGCAGGCCTCGTTCTCAACGAACGCGGCTACGACCGTCTCCGCGCCTGCGCGCTCGAACGGGTCCACGTGAACGTCGCCGCGACGGATTCGTTCGGGCGCCGGAACGCGAACGCGAGCGTGGAGCAGGGCCTCGCGATCGCGCGTCGGGTGCTTGCGAGAGCGGGGGGGGAGGTCTTGCCCTCGACGGTCAGGATGTCGGGCGGGTTCGGCTGTGGCTTCGAGGGGGCGGTGGACGAGGGGGAGG
>JACVSB010000365.1 GCA_014534155.1 Thermoleophilia bacterium | reverse complement strand
CGCTGCCGCGCCACGCTTCCGACGGACGGCGACGCCTTCATCTGCAGCTACGAGTGCACGTTCTGCCCGGCCTGTGCAGGCGCGCTCGCGGTCGCCTGTCCGAACTGCGGCGGAGAGCTCGTCCGCCGCCCGCGGCGCTCGCACTCTGAGTGACCCGGACACGGGTGGGATACTCGGCGAACGCGCGCCTGAGTAGCCTCGTCGCCTGAACGGGCCGAGGAGGGACACATGGGGGAACGCCTGCAGGGCAAGGTCGCGGTGGTCACGGGGGCCACGAGCGGCCTGGGCGAGGCGATCGCCCAGCTCTTCGCAGCCGAGGGTGCGACGCTCGTCCTCTCGGGCCGACGTCGGGACGCCGGCGAGAGGATCGCCGCGGAGCTCGGCGCGTGCTTCCTGGCAGGCGACGTCGGCGACGAGGCATCGGCGGACGCGCTGGTCGAAGAGGCGCGCGACCGGGGCCGGATTGACGTCCTCGTCCTCAACGCCGGGATCGGCTACCCCGGAACCGGGCCGTTCTGGGAAGTGGATCCGGACGACTTCGACCTCGTCTTCCGCACGAACGTCCGCGGCGTCTTCCTCTGCGCGCGCGCCGCGGTTCCGCTCATGCCGCGGAACGCCTCGATCGTCGTCATGGCGTCCATGTCCTCCTACATCGTCTTCCCCGGCGAGACGGTGTACAGCGCGAGCAAGGGCGCCGTCCTCCAGCTCGCCCGCGGCATGGCGGGGGACCTCGCCGAGCGCGGGATCCGCGTCAATGCCCTCTGCCCGGGGATCTGCGACACGCCGTTGACGCGCTACTTCATCGACTCCTCCGACGATCCCGCCGAGACCGAGGCGGTGCTCGCCGCCGCCGCTCCCGTCGGGCGGATGGGGACGCCGGAGGAGATCGCGCGCGCCGCGCTCTTTCTCGCCTCCGACGAAGCGTCCTACTGCACGGGCGCCGCTCTCCTCGCCGACGGCGGGTTCACCGTTCGCTGAGGCCGGCCGGCGATGATGCGCGCTGTGGCCCCGACGGATGCCGAGAGCCGGGACGTCACCCGCCGCACTCGCCTTGCGAACGAGCGCACCTACCTGGCTTGGTGGCGAAGCGGCCTCACGGCGCTGGCCGTGAGCCTAGGCGTGGGCAAGCTCGCGCCGGGACTCGTCGAGGGCGCGGAATGGCCGTACGAAGTCGTCGGGATCGGCTACGCCGCTCTCGGGTTGGCCTTCCTCGTCTACGGCGAGCGGCGCCGGCGGCACGTCGAGCGCGAGCTCGCGTCCGGCCGCTTTCCTCCGCTCGAGGCCAGGGTCGCGCTTGCCCTCACATGCTCGGG
>JACVSB010000285.1 GCA_014534155.1 Thermoleophilia bacterium | reverse complement strand
CCAGCACTCGGCGATGTTCGGGCAGCGGGCCTCCTCGCAGATCGTGTGGAGGCCCTGCCCGTGAATCATCTTTCGAACGTCGAAGTACCGCGAGTCCGCGCCCGGTGCACGAACCTTCATCCATTCGGGGCGCCGCGGACGCTCCGCGACGGGCAGCGACGATTGCATCACGGCAATTGTAGGCGCGGAGCGCTCGCAGCCCGCCCGAGGGGGCGTCGCGGGAAGCGCGGGGCCGGGCGCCCGAGAGCGCGAGTAAGAGACTGCACCTTGGTCGAAGGTCGGCGCGTTACTTGCTCGCGAGCCGCTCGTGGGTCGGCTGGGGCCAGAGGCCACGTCCGTCGTCGGCCGGCAGCTCCTCGAGGTCGAGGTCGAACACCTCCCCGAGGCTGGCCGCGGCCGCCGGTCGAAGCTCGTCGACCGGCACGTGACGCCCGACCTCACGCGCGATCGTCGTGAACGTGGCGTCCTCGAGTCCGCAGGCCGTGATCCACTCGTTGAACGGGGCGAGGTCGAGGTCGACGTTCAACGCGTACCCGTGCGTCGTCACCCAGCGCGAGATGTGGACGCCGATCGAGCAGATCTTCCGCGGCGGGCGGTCGAGCCAGACACCCGTCAGCCCTTCCATCCGCGTTCCCTCGACGTCGAACCGCGCGAGCGTGCGGATCACCGCCTCCTCCAGGTCTCGGCAATAGCGCTTGACGTCGCGTCCGTGGCGGTTCAGGTCGAGGATCGGGTAGCAGACGAGCTGTCCCGGCCCGTGGAAGGTCGACTTGCCGCCGCGGTCGGTCTCGACGACTTCCACCTCGGCCCCGTCCGGCAGGTGCACCTCGCTCGTGTCGGTGCGCCGGCCGGTCGTGATCACCGGTGGGTGCTCGAGGAGGAGGACGACGTCCGGGATCGCCCCCTGGGAGACGGCGGCGGCGAGGGAGCGCTGAAGCTCCCACGCCTCTTCGTACGGCGTCCGTCCGAGCTCGAGCAGGTAGGCGGGACGGGCCATTCGGCAAGCGTAGCCGCGGCTCGTTTCGCCGCCCGCCGCGCGGGTAGGGAGCGGCCGTGTTCCGGCGAGACGTGGCGCCAGGCGTGCACCTGATCCAGGAGGCCGATACGAACTGGTACCTCGTCGACGACGGCGGGCTCCTGACCGTCGTCGACACCGGGTTTCCCAGTTCGTGGCGATCCCTCTACGCCGCGCTCGACGAGGTCGACCGCTCGCCGGCCGACGTCGGCGCGGTCGTCCTGACGCACGGCCACTTCGACCACATGGGCTTCGCGGAACGAGCGCGGAAGGAGCTCGGCGTCACCGTCTGGCTCCACGAGCGGGAAGTCGACGTGGCGCGCCACCCGTGGCGCTACGACCACGAGCGAAGCCGCCTTCCGTACGTCGTCCGGCATCCGAGCTTCGTCAGGCGGTTCCTGGCGATGGGGGCCGCCGGCGCCCTCTGGGTCGCGGGACTGCGGGGCGGGCGGACGTTCGTCGACGGCGAGGAGCTGGACGTGCCCGGCCGGCCGCGGGCCGTCTTCTCCGCCGGGCACACGCCCGGCCACTGCGCGCTCCACCTCCCCGATCGCGGCGTGCTCCTGGCCGGCGACGCGATCGTCACGCTCGACCCCTACACCGGGAAGGAGGGTCCGCGGATCGTCGCCGGGGCGGCGACCGCGAACAGCCCGCAGGCGCTTGCCTCGCTCGACGCGCTCGCCGCGACCGGCGCCGAAATCGTTCTCACCGGCCACGGGGAGCCGTGGACGGGCGGGATCGCCGGGGCGGTCGAGCTGGCCCGCGCGGCGGGCCCCTCCTAGCCCGCGACCTCGACGCGCTCGATCACGACGTCGTCGCGCGGCCTGTCGCGCGCGTCGCGGTCGACCTCGGAGATCGCGTCGACGACGTCCATCCCGCGGATGACGCGGCCGAAGACCGTGTGCTTGCCGTCCAGCCACGGCGCGGACTCCGCCGTCACGACAAAGAACTGGCTCCCGTTCGTGTCCGGCCCCGCGTTCGCCATGGCCAGGGCGCCGCGCTCCACGCGGCGCGCGTTGATCTCGTCCTCGAAGGTGTAGCCCGGACCGCCCGTCCCGGTGCCGGTCGGGTCGCCGCCCTGGAT
>JACVSB010000038.1 GCA_014534155.1 Thermoleophilia bacterium | reverse complement strand
TCTTCTCCGGGTTCGCGGCCGGTGACCTCGTCATGTTCCAGCAGATGGGCTTCGGGATCGCCGTCGCGCTCCTGATCGACGCCACGGTCGTCCGCTCGGTGCTCGTCCCGGCGGCGATGCACCTCCTGGGGGAGCGCAACTGGTACCTCCCCGCCTGGCTGGAGTGGCTTCCGCACGTCGAGGTCGAGGGTGGCGCGGCGCCGCGCCCAAAGCCGGGCCCGCGCGCCGCCGAGGCGTAGGCTTGCCGCGGGGAGCGAGGTCGTCTGGCGCCCGAGCCGGGAGGTGCTCGAGCGAGCGAACGTCGTCCGCTTGCTGCGCCGCCACGGGATTCCCGACTACGGGGAGCTCGTCCGCCGCTCGCAGGAGGACCCGGAGTGGTTCTGGCCGGCGGCGATCGAGGACATGGGGCTCGAGTTCTCCACGCCGTGGGAACGGGTGTGCGACGTCTCCCGGGGACCCGAGTGGGCGACATGGTTTCTCGGCGGGCGCGTCTCGATCGCGCGAAACTGCGTGCACCGGTGGGCCGAGCGCCGCCCGCACGCGACGGCCGCGGTCTTCCTCGGCGAGGACGGGTCACGCCGCGAGCTCACATTCGCGGAGGCCTCGCGCGACGTCACGCGGCTCGCGGAGGGTCTCGCCGCCCTCGGCGTGCGCGAGGGCGACGCGGTCGCGATCTACCTGCCCATGTCTCCGGAGGTCGCGATCGCCTCGCACGCCTGCGCGCACCTGGGAGCGATCCAGGTTCCGCTCTTCTCCGGTTTCGCCGCCCCGGCCGTCGCGGCGCGGCTTCGCGACGCGGGGGCGAAGGTCGTGATCAGCGCGGACGCCTCCCTTCGGCGCGGCCGGGAGGTGGCGATGAAGGAGATCGTGGACGAGGCGGTCGGCGAAGCCCCGTCGGTCGAGCACGTCCTCGTCTGGCGCCGGCTCGGGCCGGGTAACGCACCGATGCGACCTGGGCGGGACGTCTGGTGGGAGGAGCTCCTGGAAGCGCAGCCTGGTCGCCTGCCCGCGCTCGAGGTCGAGTCGGAGGCGCCCTACCTCCTCACGTACACGTCGGGGACGACCGGCCGCCCGAAGGGGATCGTCCACGTGCAGGGCGGCTTCCTCGTCTCGATCACGAGGGAGGTCGCCTACCAGGCCGACGCGGGGCCCGGGGACGTCGTCCACTTCGCGACCGACATGGGCTGGATCATGGGCCCGTGGACGGTCGTGGGAGGAGGCGCGATGGGAGCCACGCTCGTCTTCGCCGAGGGCGCGCCGGACTGGCCGCCGGACCGCCTCTGGCGCACGATCGAGAGCGAGCGCGTGACCGTCCTCGGCTGCTCGCCGACGCTCGTCCGGGGGCTCATGCTGCACGGCGACCCTCGTGCGGACCTCGGCTCGCTGCGCACGATCGTGACGACGGGCGAGCCGTGGAACCCGGCGCCCTACCGCTGGCTCTCCGAGCGCGTAGGCGGCTCGCGCTGCCCGATCATCAACTGCTCCGGAGGGACGGAGGTGGGCGCGTGCTTCCTCTCGCCCACGCCTGCGCTCCCGATCAAGGAGTGCTCGCTCGGCGGGCCGGCGCTCGGGATGGCGATGGACGTCCTCTCCCCCGACGGGCGCTCGCTCGTCGGGACGGGCGAGGTGGGCGAGCTCGTCTGCCGCAAGCCGTTCCCCGGGATGACGCGCGGCTTCTGGAAGGACCCCGAGCGCTACCTGGAGACGTACTGGCGCCGGATCCCCGGCGTATGGGTGCACGGCGACTGGGCCTCCGCCGACGAGGACGGGTACTGGTTCCTGCACGGACGGTCGGACGACACGCTGACGATCGCCGGGAAGCGGGTGGGACCGGCCGAGCTCGAGTCGGCGGCCGTCGGGCACGCCGCCGTCTCGGAGGCCGCCGCCGTGGGCGTGCCGCACGAGGTCAAGGGGGAGGTGGCGTGGCTCTTCTGCGTCCTCGTTCCCGGGCACGAGCCCTCGGGCGAGCTCGCGCGCGAGGTGAGCGCGTCCGTCGCGCGGGAGCTCGGCAAGGCGTTCGCGCCCGACCGCGTCCACTTCGTGCCGGCGCTTCCAAAGACCCGCTCGGCCAAGATCGTGCGGCGGGCGGTTCGGGCTCGTGCGCTCGGGGAAGATCCCGGCGACCTCTCGTCCGTCGAGAACCCCGAGTCGCTGGAGGAGATCGCGCGTGCCGTCTGAGCTCGAAGGTCAGGTTGCGCTCGTCACGGGAGGGGGCCGCGGGATCGGACGCGGGATCGCGCTCGAGCTCGCGTCCGCCGGGATGCGGGTCGCGGTCTCCGCGCGAACGGTCTCGCAGGTCGAGGAGACCGCGGCGGAGGCGCGCGGCCTCGCGATCGCCGGCGACGTCTCCCGGCGCGGGGACGTCGAGCGCATGCTCGCAGAGACCGCGCGGGAGCTCGGCCCAGTCGACCTTCTCGTCGCCAACGCCGGCATCTCGCTCTGGGAGGAGAACGCCTGGGAGCTCGAGCCCGACGAGTGGTGGCACGTCCTCGAGGTGAACGTCCTCGGCCCCTACCTCTGCTGCCGCGCCGTCATCCCCGGAATGCTCGAGCGCGGGCGCGGCCGAATCGTGAACGTGGCGAGCGGCGCCGCATACCTCCCCGGCTCCACGAGCTCTGCCTACGCCGCGAGCAAGGCTGCCGTGCACCGCTTCAGCGAGGTGCTGGCGCGCCAGCTCGCGCCGCACGGAATCCCCGTCTTCCCCATCAGCCCCGGTCTCGTCCGCACCGAGATGACCGACGGCTCCTTCCCCGAAGACGCGCCGTGGACGCCGCCCGAGCTCGCGCCGCGCCTCGTGCGCGCGCTCGCGACGGGGCGCTTCGACCGCCTCTCCGGCCGCTACCTGCACGCCGAGCACGACGCCGACCTGGACGAGCTCGAGCGGCGGATCCCGGAGATCCTCGAGCGCGACCTGAACGCGATCCGCCTGCGCCGCTAGGGGTATGTCCGGGGTCGCGACCCGGGGAGGTTCGGAGGGCCATGGTTTTCGCTTTCGAGGCGGAAACCGGTATCTTGCACACTGACTGGATGCGAGTCGCGCTCGCGCAGATCAACACGGTCGTCGGCGACCTGGAGGGGAACCGGGACCGCATCGTCGCCCGGATCGAGGAGGCCCGCGACGTGGGAGCGGATCTCGTCCTCTTCCCCGAGCTCGCCGTCACGGGGTATCCGCCGGAGGACCTGCTCCTTCGCCCCGGCTTTCTCCGTGCCGCCGGGCGCACGCTGACCGAGATCGCCGGGGCGACGTGCGGCGTGGCCGCGCTCGTGGGGGCGCCCGAGCTCGACCGCGACCTCTTCAACGCCTGCTTCGTGCTCGCAGACGGCGAGGTGAAGGGGGCCTACCGGAAGCGCTTCCTTCCCAACTACGGCGTCTTCGACGAGGACCGCTACTTCGAGCCCGGCCGCAGTCTCCTCCTCCTCCGCGTCGGCGAGACGCTCGTCGGGCCGACGATCTGCGAGGACATCTGGCAGCCGGGGCCGCCGGCGACCGATCTCGCGCTCGCGGGCGCGCACGTGCTCACGAACGTCTCCGCCTCGCCCTTCCACCTGGGCAAGGGGGCGGAGCGGGAGGCGATGCTCGCCCAGCGCGCGCGCGACAACGCCTGCTGGATCGCATTCGTGAACGCCGTCGGAGCCCAGGACGAGCTCGTCTTCGACGGCCACAGCCTCGTGCTCGACCAGGACGGGGAGGTCGTCGCCCGGGCGCCGGCGTTCGCAGAGGCGCTCCTCGTCGCCGACATCGACGCCTCGACCGCTGTCGCCCGCCGGCTCTCCGACGCGCGCCGGCGCGCTCTCGCCCGGGAGCGAACCGAGCTTCCGGATCCACCGCTCGTCGACCTCGGCGAGGCGCGCGCGCAGGCTGCCCACGCGCCCGCGCACCGCGCCCCGGCGCTCGACAGGCGTGACGAGATGCGCCTCGCGCTCGAGCTCGGCCTGCGCGACTACGTGGCGAAGAACGGGTTCCGCGACGTCGTGGTCGGCGTCTCGGGCGGGGTCGACTCGGCAGTCACTGCCGCGCTGGCGGCCGAGGCGCTCGGCCGTGAGCACGTCGTCGCCGTCTCGATGCCGTCGCGCTACAGCTCGCTGGAGACGCGGCGCGACGCGCGCGCGCTCGCCGCGAGCCTGGGCGTGCGCTTCCTCGAGATTCCGATCGAGGCGGTCGTGGAGGCGTTCGCCGAGGCGCTCGCGCCCCCGTTCGCCGGCACCGAGCCCGGGCTCGCCGAGGAGAACGTCCAGGCGCGGACGCGCGGCGTCCTCCTCATGGCTCTCTCGAACAAGTTCGGTTGGCTCGTCGTGGCGACGGGCAACAAGAGCGAGCTCTCCGTGGGCTACGCCACGCTCTACGGCGACATGGCGGGCGGCTTCGCGCTCCTCAAGGACGTGTTCAAGACAGACGTCTTCGCACTCGCCCGCCACCTGAACGAGCGCGCGGGGCGGGAGCTCATCCCCGAGACGATCATCGAGCGCGCCCCCTCGGCGGAGCTGCGGGAAGACCAGCGCGACGAGGACTCGCTGCCCCCGTACGCGACCCTCGACCGCGTCCTCGAGGCCTACGTCGAGCTCGACCAGTCCCGTGAGGAGCTCTCGTCCAACGGCTTCGACGCCCAGGTGGTGGAGCGCGCCGTCGCGCTTGTCGACAGCGCCGAGTACAAGCGCCGCCAGGCGCCGCCCGGCGTCAAGCTACGCCCCAAGGCCTTCGGCCGCGACCGGCGGGTGCCGATCACGAACCTCTGGCGCGGGTAGGAGCACCGCTGGCACGCCGCTTCGAGTTCTCCGCCTCCATCGCTCGCGACGGGAGCCTCTGCGCGGAGGACCGCGAGCGGCTCGACCCCGGGGAGGCGTGGACGCCCGAGCACCTCCTGCTCGCCGCGCTCTGCCGCTGCACGCTCGCCAGCCTGCGTTTCCACGCCGGCGCCGCCGGGGTGGAGGCGGGAGGAAGCGCCGCGGCGACCGGGCTCGTGACGAAGCGGGAGTCGGACGGCCGCTACGCCTTCGTGGAGATTCTCTGCGGCCTCGACGTGACGCTCGAGCGCGAGCCCGACGACGTGCCCGCGCTGCTCGCGCGCGCCGAGCGGGACTGCTTCATCGCAGCGTCGCTCACGTCCGCGCCCGAGTACGAGTGGCGGGTGAACGGGCAGACGCTCCCGCCACAGCCCGCCTCCCAGGAGCGCTAGCCCTCGCCGACCGCCGGCGGCGCCGGCGCCGCGCCCCCGCCTCCGCCCTGCCCGGCGGGGCGAAGCTCGATCAGGGCGGCCCCGACCACGACGCCCGCGACCGTCGTGCGGCGCCTCTGGCGGAGCTTCATCCGCTCCCCGGCGCGCAGGTCGGCCGTCAGGACGTCGTTCCGCGGTCGGCCGCGAACGGCGTTCAGGACGTCGTCGAACGTCGGCAGGGCGACGCCGTCCTCCTCCTCCTCCTCGCCGCCGGGGCGGTTGAACTGCCCCCCGCCGACCTGGATCACGCCCACGGGACGGCCGCGGCGCGGGAGGCGGAAGCTGAAGTCGACGACCCGGTTGGGCCCCGCCTCGAAGGGATCGAGGACGACGCGAACCCGGATCCGCTCGCCGGGCGCGACGCGCAGGACGCGGCGCGCGCGCAGCGGACCGCCGCCCTTCGCCGAGAGGACCCTGGCGATCGTGAACTGGCGGACGGCGCGCTGGAGCGTCGCGCTGTAGGTCATCCCGGTGACGGCGACGTCCTCGAACGGGTAGTCCGCGAGCGCGAAGAGGTCGTCGAGCGCGTCGAAGGCGGCCTCGAACGTGATGTCGTAGCGGTTCGCGTACAGGTTCCGGCGTGAGATCCGCCACGGCGTCCCGTCCGCGCGCGTTCCGCGGATCGTCCACACGGCGGCCGCGGTGCCCCGCGTGATCGCGTCGTACGTCGTGTCGAGGTTGGAGAGGACGTGGAGGAAGGCGCCGAAGGACACCCAGTCGGGCACGACGATGTCCGTCTCGCCGCTACGCGTCCGGCCCGTGTCGCTCGCGGTCACAGTCGAGCGGATCGGAACACCGGAGGGCTCGCGCCCGAGCAGCGCTCTCAGGCCGGCCAGCCGGTCCTGGTCGACCAGGCCGAGCGTCTCCGCGACCGTGGCGAGCTTGTAGGGGCCGAAGAGCGGGTCCTCCACGACCGCGAGGGCGTCCGCGGCGTTCGCACCCGCGCTGGTCAGGCCGCCGAACGTGAACGGGTGCCCGAAGGCGAGCGCGCGCCCGTCGCACACGTACGTCGTCGTCCCGATGGCGGCGATCGTGACATCGCCGTACGAGGCCGCCGCGGCGAAGTTGGAGCCGGGCTCGAGCGGCTCGGCGACGGCGGGGAGGAGCCCCGAGGCCGACGAGCCAGCATAGGGGAGGACGGCGAGGCCGCGCTTGCTCGCCCACCGGCCGACGCGCGGGAGGCGGCGTGGGGCGAGGCCCGAGACGCTGAGGGGGACGCGAAGCTGCGTGATCGTGTCGACGGCGCTCGCCGGGAGCCCCGTGCGAGCGCTCACCGTTCGCGCGAGCGCGGGCGGGAGGGCGACCGCGCGGGGTGCAGCACCGGTGCGGACGATCGAGCGCAGCGTGCGCAGATCCTCCATGTCGTCCGCGGGGGTTAGGCCTGCAACGCGCGTCGTGGCGGAGAAGCCGTAGGCGAGAGCGCCGACGAGCCGGCCGCCGATGTAGACGGGCGAGCCCGACATCCCGTACCAGATTCCGCCGGCACGCCGGATCGCGGGGCTGTCGGCCTCGATCAGGATGACGTCCCGGCCGGGCCCCGCGTAGCTGGGGACGATCCCCAGCACCTCGACGTCGAACGGCTCGGGTGTCCGGCCCCGCGAGACGGTGAAGCCCGTTCCCGTCATCCCGGGCTCGACCTCGCTCTTCAGCATGACGTCGTCGCATTCGCCCGCGAGCGCCGCAGGCGCGAGCGCCGCCGCGAGCGCCGCCGCCGTGAGGGCCGCCGCCGCCGTCCTCGCCAGAGCCCGTACGACGCGCATGCTCCTCCTCGCTCTCGGCCTCGCCGGCCGCGAGGCTACGACTCCGATGATGACTGACCCTCGTCTCCCTGGCAACGGTCGATGTTCCCGGAGAGCACGGCGAGCGCGCGGAACCAGCGCAGGCGCTCGCCGTAGGGGACGGCCGCGTTCGCGGGCGACGTCGACGGGAGGACGAAGAGGGTCGTCTCGGCCAGGCGGCGCTCGACGAGCCCGAGGGCGGCACGTTCGCGGAACGCGCCCTCGTAGGCGGCCTTGCCTACGAAGGCGATCACGGCCGGGGCGAGCTCGCGCGAGATCCGCTCGAGCCGCTCGCCCGCGCCGGCGAAGTCTCGCCGGCGAAGGTCGCCGCTCCCCTTCGTCACCCGGGCCGCGGCATTCGTGACGCCCAGACCGAAACGCAGGAGGGACCACTGCTCACGCGGGTCGAGCTGTCGCGGCGTGAACCCGGCAGCGGCCAGGAGCCGCCAGAAGTCGTTGCGGGGGTTCGCGAAGTGCGCGCCTGCAGCCGCGGAGCGCCGGCCGGGGTTGATCCCGCAGAAGAGGACGCGGAGGTTCGGCGCAAGGATGTCGGGCAGAACGCTGAGCAGGCCACGAACGATAGGGTCGGCGGGTGCCTCTCCCCGCGCTGGACATCGAGGCGGTCCGCGCGCGGTTCTCGGCGCTCGACCGCACCATGGCCTTCTTCGACGGCCCGGGCGGCACGCAGGTTCCCGACAGCGTGGTGGACGCGATCGCCTCGTACCTGCGCGAGGCGAACGCCAACCTGGGTGGTGCCTTCGAGACGAGTCGGCGAAGCGACGCGCTCGTGGACGAGGCGCGGCGCGCCGCGGCGGCCTTCCTCGGCTGCTCGCCGGAGGAGACGGGCTTCGGCGCGAACATGACGACACTCAACTTCGCGCTCTCGCGCACGGTCGCGCGGGACTTTCGAGCCGGCGACGAGGTTCTCGTCACGCGGCTCGACCACGACGCGAACGTCGCGCCGTGGCTCGAGCTCGCCCGCGACCTCGACCTCACCGTCCGCTTCGTGGACGTCCGCGACGACACGACCCTCGAGCTCGCGGACCTCGATCGCAAGCTGTCCGAGCGCACACGAATCGTCGCCTTCCCGTGGGCGTCGAACGCGGTCGGAACGGTCACGAACGTGCGCGCCGTCGCCGACCTCGCACACGAGGCAGGCGCGCTCGCGTGGGTGGATGCGGTGCACTACGCGCCGCACGGCCCGGTGGACGTGCGCTCGGCGGCCGTGGATGTCCTGCTCGCCTCGCCGTACAAGTTCTTCGGCCCGCACCTCGGCCTCTTCTACGGCCGCGCGGAGGTCCTCGACCGCTGGCGGCCCTACAAGGTGCGGCCGTCCCCGAGCGAGCCGCTCGCTGCGCGCTTCGAGACGGGGACGCAGCCGCACGAGCTCTTCGCCGGCCTCGTCTCCAGCCTCGCCTACGTCGAGTCGCTCGGGTGGCACGCGATCCAGGCGCACGAGCGGGAGCTCGCCGGCCGCTTCCTGGCCGGGCTCCCGGCCGGGATCGAGCTCCACGGCCTCCCGGGCCTCGACGGCCGCGTGCCCACCTTCGCGCTCACGGTGCCCGGCCACTCCGCCGAGCAGGCGGGCATGCGCCTCGCCGAGCGAGATCTCGCCGTGTGGGCGGGGAACTACTACGCCGTGGAGATCATGGAGCGGCTGGGGCTGCCGGAAGGCGCCGTCCGCGTCGGCATCCTCCACTACAACACGACCGAGGAGGTCGACCGCCTCCTCGCCGGGCTGGCCGCGCTCGTGGGCTAGGAGCGGGCCGCGGACGTCCTACGCGTGCCTCTCCGCAGCCTGCTTCCAGCGCTCGTCGTCGCGGCGGATCCAGTCCGGGTCGACACCTCGCCGTGCGGCGAGCGCAAGCGTCAGGAGCTGGAAGGGGACGATGTCGACCGCAGGGTGCACCGTGGGCACGAGCGCGACGTCGCAGCCGAGCGTCGCCAGTGCTTCCACCGCCTGGCGGGCCCGTTCGCGCGCGCGGCCCTCGCCCTCGAGGACGAATGCGCGGACGCCCTCGTCGACGGCTGCAAGGTGGCCGTGCAGGAGCTGCTCGGTCTGGTGAGCCTCGGCGGCGACGAAGGCGCCCTCCCGCAGCTTGAGCACGGCCTCCTGGGCGGTCGGCCAGTCGCGCCCGGCCCCCGCGACGAGCCAGCGCTCGTGACCGGAGGCGTCGGGCCCCTCGGCGAGCGCGCGCTCGACCGCAGCGGGAAGCCACGAGACGTCGTCGCCGCGCAGGGCGGCGAGCGCCGCCACGGCACAGGTGTAGCTGGCCGTATGGCACCACGACGTCTCCACCTCCGGCGTCACGACGACGACCTCGTCCGCCGCCTCGGCAAGCCGGCTCTCCGGCTTGCCGGTCACGAGCCAGGTCGGCCCGCGAAACGCATGCACCGCCTCGAGCGTGAGAGCGGTCTCGCCCTCGTGGCTCACGGCGACGAGGAGCCGTGCAGCGGGGGGAGCGAGCACGGCCTCGAGCGCCTGGATCGCGTTCCCGCCCGTCTGGGCAGCGTGAAACGAGGTGCCGCAGCCGGTGAAGACAACCCCCTCCGAGGGGAGCCGCCGGTCGCCGACCCGGTCGCCGACGGCTCGTAGCCATTCCGGCTGCCACATGACGGCGGCGCGCATGAGCGGACCGGCCGCCACGGCGTCGGAAGCTACCATGTTGTCATGGAGGGCTATCGCCTCGTCCACGCGCAGGAGGTCGAGTTCCGCGACCTCGACGGCCTCGGACACGTGAACAACGCCGTCTACCTGAGCTACCTGGAGAACGCGAAGGTCGCGTACTTGCGAGAGGTCGCCGGCGCTGCCGAGCTCTCCGATCTCGGGATCGTCGCCGACGTGAAGATCGCTTTCCGCTCCCCCGCCTTCCTCGGCGAGCGCCTGGAGATCGGCACGCGGATCGGACGGGTCGGGACGAAGAGCCTCGAGTTCGAGTTCGAGATCCGAGCGAGAGACGGCCGCCTTGTCGCCGAGGCATCGAGCGCGCACGTCGCGTTCGACTACGAGACGAGGCAGCCCATGCCCGTGCCCGACGCGTGGCGGAGGCGGATCGAGGCGCACGAGTCGGCGCTCGTCGGCGCCGCGTGAGCCAGCTCGTCTTCCGCAAGGACGTGCTCCCGAACGGGCTGCGCGTCCTCACCGCGCCGATGCCGTCCGCGAAGTCGGTCGCCTGCTTCGTCATGCTCGCAGCAGGGTCGCGCTACGAGACGCGTGAGACGAACGGGATCGCACACTTCGCCGAGCACATGTTCTTCAAAGGCACGGAGCGGCGCCCCTCGGCTCGCGACATCGCCGGCGAGATCGACTCGATCGGAGGCGAGTTCAACGCGTTCACCGGCAAGGAGTACAC
>JACVSB010000352.1 GCA_014534155.1 Thermoleophilia bacterium | reverse complement strand
CCGACGGCGGACCCCGCGACGATCGCGCCCTCGAGCCGCGCCTCGAGCTCGCGCTTGATGTTCACCGCCTGCTTGCGCATCCAGAAGATCATCCAGGTGAGGACGGCGACCGCCGAGAGCATCGCGATCCCCTCGAAGATCTGCTCGGAGCGCCCCTCCAGCTCTCCGACGGTGAAGAAGAGCGCCGCGCCGGTGACGACCGAGACCGCGAGCGCAGCGGCGGTCCCGGCCCAGATGACGCCGAAGTGTCGCCGGTTGTCGGTCTTGGCCAGGTACGCGAGCACGATGCTCACGATGAGCGACGCTTCCAGCCCTTCCCGTGTCGTCAGGAGCGCGGCTCCCATCCGGTCCTCCTTCGCCGCCGAAACGATGTAAGGGTTCCCTTACAGCCGGCCGGAGCTTATCCAACCCCGGGGCCCGCTTGTCAAGCGAGAGGCGTGCGCGCGCCTCCGGCCGAGCCGCTCTCCATGGCGCCGCGCTCGACGAGCGCCTTCAGGCGCGCGAGGTCCTCCTCGAGGCGCCGCTGGGCGTGACGGGTGATCACCCCCGCCATGATGCGCGCGACCCGGCTCTTGTACTCGGTCGCGATCGTCGTCGTCACCGAGGTGTGCCTGCCGGTCTCGGCAAGCTCCTGGCGCGCGGTCGACTCGAACTGGGCCGCGCTGAGGCGGGTCGCCAGGCGGCGGTTCGGCTCGTACTCGACGATCTCCGCGTCGAGCTCGATCCGCTGTCCGTGGTCTTCGAAGACGTCGCGGAAGCGGGTGCCGACGCCGAGCTCACCGTCCGTCACCTGCTCCGAGGCAGCGAGCGCTCCCATCCACTGGAGCCGGCACTCGGGGGCCGCGAGGTAGGGGAAGACGGCGGCCGCGGGGCACTCGATCTCGACGGTGTGCGTGTTCGTGTGCACGCCCTAGGACGGGCTCTCGCCGCTGCCCCGCATCTCCTCGGTCGCCTTGCGCGCACGCTCACGCGCTCGCCGCCGGGCGGCCTCGGCGCCGGGCGGATCCTCGTCCTCGATCACGGTTTCCGACGCCATCCCGGCGGCGGCGAAGTCCTCCTCGTCGGCGGCCTGCTCGCGCGCCTGCGCGAGCTTCGCGCGCAGCTCCTCGGCGCGCGGGTCGAGCGGCGGCGGTCCCGGCGGCGGGAGGGCAGGTCGGCGGCGTCGGCGAGCGACGAGGGCCGCGGCGGAAGCGACGGCGAGCGCGGCCAGGATCGTCGCGTTACGGCGCACACCCGGCACTCTTCCACGACTCGCGGGGGCCGGCAACCCGCAAGCCCACCGCTATAGTGACGGGGCTTCCTGCCTTGCCTGGCGCCGTCCTCCCGAACGGCCGCGGCAGGTAAGGCCGCTAGACCGGGGGAAGAGAGGAGGTTCGGGAACTGAACGCCTACGAGATCATGCTCATGCTCGACCCGGAGCTGCCCGAGGAGCGCCAGGG
>JACVSB010000069.1 GCA_014534155.1 Thermoleophilia bacterium | reverse complement strand
TGAGGCGCCGTTTCGGCACGGCCCTCGCGAGGTAGCGACAGGCGAACCGCGGTCGAGACGACGAGGAGGAACAGATCGCGGTACGGACGAGTGGCGGCGGGATCCTCGCGGAGGAGAAGAGCGAGCAGCGCGAGGAGATCGTCGAGGCGCTGGGAGGACGTCCAGGAAGAGCTCGGGCACGCCTAGCAGTTCGCCCGGCGGATCAAGGAGCTCTACGGGGTCGTGCCCGGTTCCCTCGCCTTCAAGGCGGAGCAGTCGTACCTGCAGCCGCGCGAGCGCCAGACCGACATCGTGCACGTGATCAAGGGCGTGATCGAGGCCGAGACGGGCGCGATCGACCACTACAACCGCCTGATCGAAGTTACCGACGGCGTCGACTACGTGACTCAGGACATGGTGATCGACATCCTCCGAGACGAGGAGGGCCACCGTCGCCTCTTCGAGGGTTTCCTCCGCGAGCACGAGGCGGAGGGCCGAGCGTGAACCGCCCTCGCCAGCAGACGGCGGTCCCGCGCCCCGTCGAGCGGCGTCGTGTCCCCTCGGGTTCCTCCCGTTCGTCGTAGGGATGACAAGCTCATCGAGACGGGAGGAGACGAATGAAGTACGCGCTCTTGATCTACGACACCGCGGAGGCGTGGCAGGGCCTGTCCGAGGACGAGCAGGGGGCTGTCATGGGTCAGTACATGGCCGTGGCCGAGACGCCCGGCGTCTATGGCGGCTCGCAGCTCCAACCTGTCACGACCGCGACCACCGTGCGTGTCGACGACGGCAAGACGCTCGTCACCGATGGGCCGTTCCCCGAGATGAAGGAGTTCTTCGGGGGCTACTACCTGCTGGACGCGGACGACCTGGACGCGGCGCTCGAGGTCGCGGCGCGGATCCCCGCGGCGCGAATGGGCGGAGCCGTCGAGGTCCGGCCGCTCGTCGAGAGGTAGGCGCTGCTCGAGCAGGTCTTCCGCGACGAGTGGGGCCGCGTCCTCGCAGCCCTGATCGGCTTCCTCGGCGACTTCGATCTCGCCGAGGAGGCCGCTCAGGAGGCGTTCGCGGTCGCTGCAGACCGCTGGCCGCGCGACGGCGTGCCGGACAACCCCGGCGCCTGGCTTCTCGCGACGGCGCGAAACCGCGCGATCGACCGCTTGCGTCGAGAGCGCGTCCTCGCCGCGAAGACCGAGCTCCTCGAGCGCCGAGAGCCGGCTCTGCCGCACGAGCCCGAAGAGACGCCCTTCCGAGACGAGCGGCTCGAGCTCATCTTCACCTGCTGCCACCCGGCTCTCGCGCCGGAGGCGCAGGTGGCGCTCACGCTCCGGACGCTCGGCGGACTGCGGACGGAGGAGATCGCGCGCGCCTTCCTCGTCCCGGCCGAGACCATGAAGAGGAGGCTCTCGCGGGCGAAGAGGAAGATCAAGGACGCGGGCATCCCGTTCCGTGTTCCGCCAGACCACCTTCTTCCCGACCGGATGGGAGCGGTGCTCGCCGTCGTCTACCTCATCTTCAACGAGGGGTACGGAGGGCGAAGCGACCTCTCGGGAGAGGCGATCCGCCTCGGCCGCGCACTTGCAGATCTCATGCCCGACGAACCGGAGGTTCACGGGCTCCTCGCCCTGATGCTCCTGCACGACGCTCGCCGTCCGGCGCGCTTCTCGGGCGCGGAGCTCGTCCTCCTCGACCAGCAGGACCGCTCCCTCTGGGACGAGCGGCAGATCAGCGCCGGGCGCGACGTGCTGGAGCGAGCGCTCGCGCTCGGCGGCCGCGGGCCGTACGTCCTGCAGGCCGCGATCGCCTCGCTGCACGTCGACGAGCGCCGCGACTGGCAGGAGATCGCGGTGCTCTACCGCGAGCTCCTGCGAGCGACCGACTCGCCCGTCGTCGAGCTGAACTACGCGATCGCCGTGGCGGAGACGGAGGGCGCCGCCCACGCTCTCGAGATCGTCGAGCGCCTGCCGCTCTCCGAGTTCGTCT
This sequence comes from Thermoleophilia bacterium, assembly GCA_014534155.1. The sequence continues at coordinate 6,063 of JACVSB010000069.1, read as the reverse complement.
ACTGGCATTCGACGCGGGCAGAGCTTCTGCGGCGGCTAGGCCGCGACGCTGAGGGCCGCGCCGCATACGCGCGGGCGCTCGCGCTCGTGCGCTCCGAGCCGGAGCGGCGGTTCCTGCAGCGCCGACTGGAGGAGCTCGCCGTCGCCGGCCCGCCGCCGTGACCGCGCCCGGCGACCCGTCGAGAACCGAAGCGCTGCGCGGCGAGTGGCCGCGCTACTACGCGCCTGCCTCGTCGATGGCGAGATCGGCGCTCATCAGGCGTCCCTCCGCGCGTGCGTCGTCCAGCCCGTCGCCCGCGACCGCCGCCAGGTGCCGTCCCAGCCAGGCCTCGTCGAACCGAGGACGCGGCGCGCCGATCGTCTCGCGCAGAGCGTCCGCCGCGCCGATCAGCCGGCCGGCTCGCGTGGAGTCGCCCTCCGCTGCGGCGAGCGCTCCTGCCTTCTCGAGCCCCGAGGCGATCAGATCCTTGTCGCCGACCTGTCGCATCGCCTCGACCATTTCCCGGACGAGCGTCCGCGCCTCCTCGTGCCGCCCGTTCTCGAGCGCGACGGCCGCCAGGTTCTCGAGGTCGGCCGCGACGCCCCACTCGTCCCGGTTCGCGCGGTCGAGCTCGAGGCATCTCGCGAAATGCTCCTCCGCTGTGGCGAGATCGCCCTGCTCGAAGGCGACCAGCCCCAGGTTCGAGATGGCGCTCGCCGCCCGGGCCTCCTCGCCCCGCGCCCGCCGGAGGGCGATGCTCTCCTCGAGCAGCGAACGCGCGCGTTGGAGGTCGCCGAGCACGCGGGCGATGACGCCGAGGCTGTTCAGGGCGTCGGCGATCCCCGTCGCGTCGCCGGCGTCCCGGAACAGGGCGAGACTCCGCTCGACGAGCTCGGCGGCTGCCTCCGACTCGCCTCGCTGGTCGCGCAGCACGCCGAGGGCGTACATCGCGCGGGCCCGCAACTGCTCCGGCGCGTCCTCCGTCCGCGCGAGGACGTCGGTGAGGCGCCGGCAGCCCTCGAGGCCGTGTCCGTGCGCGTACCAGAACCAGCCGAGAGCGCCGCCGAGGCGGAGAGCCGCGTCGGCGTCCCCCGCCTCCAGCGAGGAGTCGAGAGCCGCGCGCAGGTTGTCGTGCTCGGTCTCGAGCTGCTCGAGCCAGAGGAGCTGGTCGGGACCGCGAACGCCCTCGTCTGCTCGCTCGGCGAAGCTCGCGAACTCAAGCGCGTGCCGTCGGCGCAGCTCGTCCTCCTCGCCCGCCTCCGCGAGCTCCTCGCGCGCGTACTCGCGGATCGTCGCGAGCATGGAGAAGCGCGGCTCGCCGCCGTCGCCCTCGCTCTCGCGCAGGAGGCTGCGGTCGACGAGCGCAGCGAGGCCGTCGAGGACGTCGAGCGCGCCGTCGGCGCTCGGCGCACAGACGCGCTCCGCGGCCTCGAGCGTGCACCCTCCTGAGAAGACAGCGAGCCGGGCATGCAGGCGGCGCTCCTCCTCGGAGAGGAGGTCATAGCTCCAGGAGATGGTGCTCCGGAGGGTGCTTTGGCGCTCAGGGACCGGCGCGCCGGGACGCGCGGCGAGCTCGAGCCTGCGCTCGAGCCGCTTCAGGAGCGCCGGCGGGGGGAGCACCTTGCTCCACGCGGCCGCGAGCTCGATCGCCAGCGGAAGGCCGTCGAGGCGCACGCAGATCTCCGCGATCGCCCGTGCGTTCTCGGGCGTAACACTGAAGTCCGGACGGACGGCGCGTGCCCGCTCCACGAAGAGGAGGGCAGCCTCGGACTCGGAGAGCGCTTCGGCCGCGTGCATGTGAGCCGGGTCGGGAAGGCGGAGCGGCGGTACCGGGTACTGCCGCTCGCCGGGGACGTGGAGCGGCTCGCGGCTCGTCACGAGCAGCGTCAGCTGTGGACACGCCGTCATGAGGTCGAGGAGCGATCCCGCCGCGGCGGTCACGTGCTCGAAGTTGTCCAGGACGAGCAGGATCCGCCGGCCGGCCAGCTCGGCCTTCAACGTGTCGGCCAGCGGGAGCGGCGGCGCCTCCTCGACGCCCACGGCCCGTGCGAGCTCCGGGAGGACGAGCTCCGCGTCCGAGACCGGCGCGAGCAGGACCGCGTACGTGCCGCCTTCGAACTCGTCCACGAGGTCGGCGGCGACCTGCAGAGCAAGGCGCGACTTGCCGGTTCCGCCGGGTCCCGTCAACGTGACGAGTCGGACGCCGCTGTCGCGAAGCAGCGCTCGCACCGCCTCGAGCTCGCTGCCGCGCCCGATGAGGGGCGTCGGCTGGGCAGGCAGGTTCGTCGGCCTGCGCTCGAGCGTGCGCAGCGGGGGAAACTCGCCGCGTAGACCCGGGACGCAGAGCTGGTGGAGCCGCTGCGGGCGGCTCAGGTCCTTCAGCCTGTGCTCGCCGAGATCGCGGAACGTGATCTCGCCCGGCGTCCGGGGCGCGCGCTCGCGTGTCGCCTGCGAGACGAGCACCTGCCCTCCGTGCGCGGCGGCCGCGACGCGCGCGGCGCGATGCATGTCGAGGCCTACGTACCCCTCCGCGGTCAGGGTCGGCTCGCCGGTGTGCAGGCCCATACGGACGCGAAGCTCGGCGCCGTCCGGCCACTCGTGGGCGTTCAGCGCCTGCTGCGCGGCCGCGGCCGCCGCGACGGCGCTCCCCGCCTCGCGGAAGACGACGAAGAAGGCATCGCCTTCGGTCCCGACCTCGACGCCGCCGTTCTCGAAGAAGACGGCCCGGAGCAAGCGGTGGTGCTGCGCGAGGACGTCGGGCCACCGCTCTGCGAGCCGCTCGGCGAGGGCGGTGGAGCCCTCGATGTCCGTGAAGAGCAGCGTGACCGTGCCTGTCGGCAGGTCCACCGCGCTACGCCAGGCAGTCCGCTGCGTACTCGGCGCTCTTCGCGCAGCAGCGGGTGAGGGTGGCGACGAATCGGCGCTCGCTCGGGCTGAAAGGGCGGCCGGCGCGACGGGCGATCGAGAGCCGGCGCTCGATCGCCGGCCGCCCCGCGAGGCGGAAGCGCTCGAGCTCGCCTCGCTCGACCTCCTCCGCCACGGCGTAGCGGGAGAGGAAGGCGACCCCCAGTCCCTCGCGCGCCGCCCGCTTGATCGCCTCGCTGGAATCGAGCTCCCAGACGCGTTCCGGCATCGCGCCGGCTTGTCTCAGCGCGCGCTCTCCCACCCGGCGCGTGCTCGAGCCCGGCTCCCGGACGAGGAGTGTCTGCCGCGCGAGCGCGCGCGGGTGCACGCTGCCCTCCAGGACGGGAAGGAGCCCGGGCTTCGCGACGCCGACGACCTCGTCGTCCAGGAAGGGCTCCAGCGTGAGCCGGTCGTCCCCTTCGGTCTCGCCCACGAGGGCCAGCTGGACCCTGGCCCCGAGCAGCCGTCGCACGATCTCGCCCGTGGAGGCGATCTCGACCTCGACGTCGACATGGGGATGATCGCGCCGGAAACAGCCGAGCGTGTCGGGAAGGAGGTAGATGCCGGCCGTGGTCGAGGCGCCGATGCGTATCGTGCCCGCTTCCAGGCCGGCCAGGGCGTGCAGCTCCTCTTCACCGGTCGCGAGCGTGACGAGCGCCTGACCCGCGTGCGAGGCGAGTACGCGGCCCGCCTCGGTGAGACGGCTGCCGCGGCCGTTTCGCTCCACGAGGCGCTGCCCGGCAGCAGCTTCCAGCAGCCGTACGTGCTCGCTCGCGCTCGGCTGGCCGATCCCGACGGCGCGCGCCGCTGCCGAAACGCTGTCGCAGCGCTCGATCTCGACGAGGAGGCGCATCCGCGTGGAGTCCCAGAGCAGCGAGAGCGGACTATCGACCATTCCGATATAGCCCATCGGGAATTTCGCCTAGCACGATGAGAGCATAGACCCTACGCTTGCAAAGGCCGGCATGCTCCTGCGCCCCTTCTTCTACGAGGAGACCGCTTGTGCGAGCTACCTCTTTGGGTGCCTCTCGCGCTCGAAGCTTGCGGTTGTCGACCCACACGCCGAGCTCGTGGGCAGCTACCTGGAGGCAGCCGAGCGCGCTGGAGCGGCGATCGCGGCGGTCTTCGAGACGCACGTCCAGGCCGACCACGTAAGCGGGCTCCCGGCTCTCGTGGAGGAGACGGGCGCGACGGCGTACCTGCCCGCGGATGCCGACGTCGAGTTCCCGCACGTCGCGCTCCGAGACGGCCATGAGGTCGAGCTCGGCAACACGATCGTGCGCGCGCTCGCCACTCCCGGCCACGCTCCGGCGCACGACGCCTACGTCGTGGCCGACCGTCGCCGCAGTAGCGACGATGCCTGGCTCGCCTTCACGGGCGATTCCCTGCTCGTGGGCGATGTCGGTCGTCCCGACCTCCACGCCCACGGGGACCCCGCGCCGCTCGCGCGCGAACTCTTCCGCTCGCTCGCACGGCTGCTCGAGCTGCCGGACTCCGTCCTCGTCCTTCCGACGCACTACGGCGGCTCCGTGTGCGGCCGCGCGCTCTCGTCCAACCCCTTCTCGTCGATCGGGTTCGAGCGCCGCCACAACCCCGCGCTCGCCCACCGCGACGCTGAGAGCTTCGCCCGCGCGCTGCTCGTCGACGTGCCGCCGCCGCCCGCCGACCAGGCGCGAATAGTGGCGGCGAACCGGCACGGAGCGTCGCCGGCGCCGAGATGACCGCGTCTCCTGTTCACCTCGGGCTCAGGGCGAACGCCGGACAGTTCACGCTCCTCGTCGCGCTCAACGCCTTCGTCGGCGCCATGGTGGGCCTGGAGCGGAGCGTCCTGCCGCTCGTCGGCGAGCAGGAGTTCGGGCTCGTGTCGGCGACCGCGGTCCTCTCCTTCGTCATCGCCTTCGGGATTGCCAAGGCGCTCGCCAACCTCGCCGCGGGGGCGGCCGCCGACCGGGTCGGCCGAAAGCGCCTCCTCATCCTCGGCTGGCTCCTCGCGCTGCCGGTTCCGCTCCTGATCGCGATTGCGCCGGGCTGGGCGTGGATCGTCGGGGCGAACGTCCTCCTCGGCCTGAACCAGGGTCTCGCGTGGTCGATGACGGTCGTGATGAAGATCGACCTCGTCGGGCCGCGCCGGCGGGGGCTTGCGCTGGGGATGAACGAGTCGGCCGGCTACCTCGGCTTGGCAGCGACCGCGTTCGTGACGGGTGCGCTCGCCGCCTCCTTCGCGCCGCGGAGCGTCGTCTGGGTTGCCGCAGCGGCCGTGGCAGGCGTTGGGACCCTCGCCTCCGTCTTGCTCGTCCGCGACACCGGGCGGCACGTGAGCGAGGAGCAGGGGAGCCGCGGGGACGCGGACGCGTCAAGCCTCCGTTCGGCGTTCGCCCGCGGGACGGTGCGAGACCCCGTCCTCCGTGCCTGCTCGCAGGCCGGCCTTGTGAACAACCTGAACGACGCGCTCGCCTGGGGCCTCGTCCCGCTCTTCCTAGCGGCGAACGGCATGGGGGTGCGGGCGATCGCCGTCATCGCGGCCGTGTATCCCGCGGTCTGGGGTGCCGGCCAGGTCGGCGCGGGGTGGCTCTCCGATCGCGCGGGCCGCAAGCCGCTCATCGTCCTCGGCATGCTCGTGCAGGCGGCAGCTCTCGCCCTCCTCGTCGCCCAATCCGGCTCCTTCTCGCCTGCGCTGGCCGCCGCCGTCCTCCTCGGCGCGGGCACGGCCCTCGTCTACCCGACGCTGATCGCAGCCGTCGCGGACGTGGCCGAGCCGGTGGAACGCGCTCCGCTCATCGGCGTCTACCGGTTCTGGCGGGACTTGGGCTTCGTCGTCGGCGCTCTCGCCGCCGGGCTCCTCGCCGACGCTCTCGGCGCCCGCTGGGCGATCGGCGCCGTTGCGGCCATCACGGCCGCCAGCGGGATCTGGGTGGCCGCGACCCGCTGGCAGGCGGGCCCGCGTCCGCGCCGCACCGTCGTGGAGCTCCTCTCCGATGCGCGCGCGGCCGTCGCCCCCCGTCTCGGCCCGGAGGAGGCGCGTGCGGCGGCGGTGCGCGGAGCAGTTCTGGTCGACCTGCGCTCGCAGGACGAGCGACGGCGCACGGGCGTCATCCCCGGCTCCGTCCACGTCCCCCGCTCCGTGCTCGAATGGCGGGCGGATCCGGATTCCGGCTTCGCGAACCCGCACCTCGGCGCAGT
>JACVSB010000138.1 GCA_014534155.1 Thermoleophilia bacterium | reverse complement strand
TCAGGCGCCTGCGTGCCGCCCGCCGGGGGGCGCCCCTCCGCTGCGGGGCGCCCGCCGGCCGAGGGTCAGCGAGAGCGACCGGTGAGACCGGCGCCGCCCGTGCCGGCGCCGCCCGTGCCGGCACCGGCGGTCGCGGCGCGCGCGACTCGCCTGGAGGTCGAGCAGCCCTGCATGTTCAGCGTCGCGCGGACGGTGATCCGGAGCGTTCCCGCCCTGGTCGGGCGCAGCGTGACCATCGCCTCGCCCGCGCCGTTCGTCCGTAGCGTGCGCCCGATTCCCGGACCGAGCAGGCGAACTCGCACCGCCGGTGCACCCTGGTTCCACCCGCGTACGCGGGCGATCACGTGCACCTCGCTTGCGCGCCGCGCGCGAAGGGCGGCGCCTTGCGCCTGCACCGTGCAGGACATGATCCGCTCCTGCGTCTGCGGGTTCAGGTACGGGAGCTCGAGCGCGCGGTTCGCCCACGGCTCGGCCAGACGGAAGATGTTCAGGCCCTCGTTGATGTTCGTCTCGTAGATCCGATCGTTGTACCAGTACGAGGACCAGGCCCCCCCGACGTCGCAGCCGCCCGTGTCGGAGCAGAAGGGCGAGCCCTCCGCGGGCACGCGCGGCGGCGGGTCGCTCCACGCGATCTCGCGGGCAGCGGAGGGGCTCGTGAAATCGACGACGCTCGTCCCGGACTGGTAGCTCCCATGGACGAGCACGTGCCGGTCGAGGTAGGGAACGACGTTGAAGTTGTGAATCGTGCAGTTCTCGGTCCCGAGCTGTGGGCGCGGCAGCGTCCACGTTCCGAGGAGGACGCCGTCCGAGGCGCGGTAGAAGAAGAGGCTCCGCTTGAGCGGGTGGTCCGTCGCCTCGCACTCCGCGGCAATGCCGCCGCCCGGCTCGTGGCCGAAGACGATGATCTTGCCGTCCCACGAGAACGCGGTCGAGTGCCCGACGCTCACCGTCGGCACGGGCACCTGGTAGAGGAGCTCCGGGTCCTCCAGAGAGCCGCCGCGCGCCCCGCCCAGGCTCCAGACCGAGAAGCCCGGCCCCCCCGCACAGGCCGCGAGCCGCACGGCGAGGAAGACGGACATGTCATGGCACTGGTACGTGCCCGGGGCCCCCTCGGGGGTCGCTAGGTCCTCGTGCCGCAGCATCGCGGCGTTCTGCGGCGCGTCGAGCGGGATCGAGACGACGGCGAACCCGGCGCACCCTTCGCTTCCGGACGAGGGGTTGTCGTAGACGAGCAGCCGGTTGTTCGCCGGATCGGGCACGGCGGTCGCGGTGTGCGACCCGCACGGCGTCGGAACCTGCGCCACGAGCTCGGGATTACCGAGGTTCGAGATGTCGAAGACGTGCAGCCCCTCGAAGCCCTCCTCGACGTCCTGCCCGTCGCACGTGAGGGCCGCGCCGAAGGCGCCGGGCGTCCCGGCGGGCGTGTTCCACGAGCGGACGACGACGTTCCGGTACACGAGGACGTCGCCCTGGTTGCCCTCGCAGAACGTGCGGGAGACGGTCGTCGGCGCGGCGGGGTTGGAGATGTCGCGGATGTTGAAGCCGTCCCAGTTCCCCTGGATCGCGTACCGGCCGCGGAACGCGATGTCCGTATGGATGTCCGGCTCCGCACCCCCGAACCCGCCGAGCACGGCAGGCTCCTCGATGTGGCCGAGCGGGACGAGGTTCGGCGTCCGGGGGTCGCTGGTGTGCCCCGCGTTCGCAGCCGCCGGGAGCGCGAGCAGCGTCGCCGCGGCGAGCGAGAGCGCGAGGCGCAATGGCATCGGCATGCGGTTCCTCCAGAGGTCGGGAAGGGGCGGCGATCCTACGGAATCTCGGCCGGAGAGTCCAGGCGGCGAGCCCGCGCGCGCCCCACGGCCGAGCCGAGGCGGCGCCGGCACCGCGTCGCGAGTAACGTTTCGCCCCCATGCGCGACGTAGCGCGACGTGCGGTGGAGCGGGCGGTCGCTGCGGGCGCCGACTACGCCGACGCGCGCGCGGTGAGCCGCCGCTCGCAGGGAGTGGCGACGCGAAACCGCCAGGTCGACTCTGTTTCCGACGCCGAGAGCGAAGGGATCGGCGTGCGCGTACTTCTCGGCGGCGCATGGGCCTTCGCCTGCGACCGGCGCCTCACCGACGCTGGAGCCGACGCCGCGGCCCGGCGGGCGGTCGAGTTCGCGCGGGCGAGCGCGACGCGCTCCAGCGGACCCGTCGAGCTCGGGCCCCCGGTCATCTCGCGGGGCGAGTACCGGAGCGCGGCAGCGCGCGACCCGATCGCCGTCCCGCTCGAGGAGAAGGTGGACGTGTGCCTGCGTGCGGAGGAGGAGCTCGCGCGTCCGGGCATCGAGATCAGCCGTGCGTCGGTTCGGGCGCAGCGGGAGCTGCGCGCGTTCGCGTCCTCGCAGGGAGGGGAAACGTTCCAGGACCTCAGCGAATGCGGCGGCGGGATCGCGGCGCTCGCCGTGAGTGACGGCCGCGTGCAGACGCGCAGCTACCCGTCGGCCCACGGCGGCTCGAGCGCGCAGGGAGGCTGGGAGTACGTCGAGGCCCTGGCGCTCGAGCGGGAGGCGCCCCGGGTCGCCGAAGAAGCGCTCGCGCTCCTACAGGCGCCGCCTTGCCCTGCCGGCGTGACGACGCTCGTCGTCGACGCGGAGCAGATGCAGCTTCAGGTGCACGAGTCGGTCGGGCATCCGACGGAGCTCGACCGCGTGTACGGAACCGAGGTCGCCTACGCCGGGACGAGCTTTCTCGCGCCCGGAGACCTCGGCTCCCTCCGCTACGGCTCGGAGCTCATGAACGTGACGGCGGACGCGGCGAGTCCGGGAGGGCTCGGCACGTTCGCGTGGGATGACGAGGGCGTCGCGGCGAGGCGCGAGCCGGTCGTCGAGGCGGGGATCCTGCGCGGCTTCCTCACGTCCCGCGAGACGAGCGCGCGGCTTGGCGGATCGTCCGCGGGCGGGTCGATGCGCGCCGACGGCTGGAGCCGCATGCCTCTCGTCCGGATGACGAACCTGCACCTCGAGCCCGGCGAGGGCAGCCTCGAGGACCTGCTCGCCGACGTGGACGACGGTGTGTACGTCGCGACGAACAAGAGTTGGTCGATCGACGACAAGCGGCTCAACTTCCAGTTCGGAACCGAGGTCGCCTGGGAGATCAAGCGCGGCCGGCTGGGAGCGATGCTGCGCGACGCGACCTACGCCGGCGTCACGCCGGTGTTCTGGGCCTCGCTCGACGCGGTGGCCGGCCCCGACGCCTGGCGGATGAACGGCCTTACGACCTGTGGCAAGGGCCAGCCGGGCCAGCAGGCACACGTCTCGCACGGCGCGGCGCCGGCACGTTTCCGCAACATCCTCGTCGGCGTGCGCCCGTGAGAGCGGCTCCCGGCGCGCTCCAGACGGCGCAGGGCGCGCTCCAGACGGCGGAGGGAGACGAGGCGGACGTCCTCGTCCACGCGGAGCGCTCGGGGTTCGCGCGCTTCGCCGGGTCGGCGGTGCATCAGCCGACCCTCGTCGAGGACGAGTCGGTGACGATCCGCGTTGTCCGCGACGGCCGCGTCGGCATGGCCACGACGAACCGGACGGATGAGGACGCGCTTCGGAGCGCCGGCCGCCGCGCGGCGGAGATGGCCGACGTCGGCCCCGCCGATCCGACCTTTCCCGGGCTCGCCCAGCCCGAGCCCCTCCCGGAGATCACGGGTTTCGACCCGGAGACGGCCGAGCTCACCGCCGGCGACCAGTCGGCGCGCGCCTGGAGCGCGATCGAAGCCGCGCCCAGGCACGAGCTCTCGGGTTACTTCACGAGCGGCCTTGTCGAGCTCGCGGTGGCCTCCACGACCGGGCTTGCCGCCTCGCAGGCGCTCACCGACGCTCGCATGGTCGCCATCGCGACCCGCGACGGCGGATCCGGCTACGCGGACGCGACGGCGTGGGCGGCCGCGGGCGTCGACCCTGCCGCCGTCGCGGACGAGGCGGTCTCGAAGGCCGAGCGGACGCGTGACCCGACGCCGCTCGAGCCCGCGACGTACCGCGCCGTCCTCGAGCCGTACGCCGTGGCCGAGCTCCTCTGGTACTTCGCCTTCAGCTCGCTCAACGCGCTCGCGCTGCTCGAGGGGCGAAGCTACCTCTCGGGGCGGATCGGAGAGCGGATCTTCCACCCCTCGCTCTCGCTCGCCGACGACGCGCTCTCGTCCGGTGGCCTGCCGGCGGCCTTCGACTTCGAAGGGGTCCCCAAGCGCCGGGTGGACCTCGTCGCGGCGGGCGTCGCACGTGACGTCGTCTGGGACCGGCGCACCGCACAGCGGGCGGGGAGGCACTCGACAGGCCACGCCCTTCCCTCCTCCGAGCAGTCCTTCGGCCCGATCCCGTTCAACCTCGCGCTCGCGCCCGGCGGCGCCTCCCCGGAGGAGCTCGCCGAGGCCGTGGGAGAGGGGATCTACGTGACGCGACTCCACTACGTCAACGTCGTCGACGAGCGCGAAGGGATCTTCACGGGCGTCACGCGGGACGGGACGTTTCGGATCGAGCGCGGCCGGGTCACCCGACCGCTCGCGAACGCCCGCTTCACCGTCTCGCTGCCGGCGCTCCTGCGGGACGTGCTCGCGCTCGGGCGCGAGACGAAGCTCGTCGGGCAGAGCGATTTCTACGGCGAGCGGCACGCGCACGCCGTCCTCGCGCCGGCGCTCGCGAGCGCGTCCTTCCGTGTGACGGGAGCGAGCGCGGGCGAGCGCTAGCGTCGCCGGTCGCGGAAGCGCGACCGGCTCGCATCCTCGAGCCACCCTCCGCCGATGCTCGCGGCGAGCGCGAGCCCGCCGGCGACCACGGCGAAGAAGGCATAGACGGCGAGGCCGCCCCAGCCCGCGAAGACGGCCACGAGCACGCCTCCGAGAGCCACGACGCCAAGGGCTACCCGCCGCGCCAACCCAGCCGTCTCAGCCGAGCAGGTAGAAGAGTGCGATCGTGTTCGCGGTGAAGACGAGCGCGACGAGAACTGTGAGCCGAGTCAGGTTTCGCTCCACGATGTGCTGGCCGCCCTGGGAAGCCGGTGTGAAGCCCAGGCCTCCGAAGCCGGTGTCGCGGCCGGAGTGCATGAGCACGAGCACGACCATGAAGATGGAGACGAGCACGTGAAAGGCGGCGAGGACTCCGAGCACGCCTTCAGGATAGCCGCGTCTCGCCCCGGCCTACCCGTCGCACTCGCGCGCGGCCGCGACGATCGCCTCGACGAGCTCGGAGGCGATGCGATCCTTCATCACGTAGCCCGACCCCCCGGCGGCGCGCGCAGCGGCGATGTCCGCGGGTGAGTTCGAGCCCGTGAG
>JACVSB010000216.1 GCA_014534155.1 Thermoleophilia bacterium | reverse complement strand
CTCGACGGCCTCCGGCTTTCGCTCCTCGGCCTCGGGCTCGAGCGCGGCGACGAGGTCATCGTGCCGGCGGCGACGTTCGTCGCCACCTGGGAAGCGGTCACACAGGCGGGCGGACGGCCGGTTCCCGTCGACGTGGAGGAGGAGGACTACGGGCTCGACCCAAAGGCGACCGAGGCGGCCCTGACACCGCGGACGCGCGCTCTCCTCCCCGTGCACCTCTACGGGCAGCTCGCCAATATGCGTTCGCTGCGCGTCCTCGCAGCGCGGCACGACCTCCGGCTCGTCGAGGACGCCTGCCAGGCCCACGGGGCGGAGCGCGACGGCTTCCGCGCGGGAGCGGGGGGGGACGCCGCGGCGTTCAGCTTCTACCCGGCGAAGAACCTCGGCGCGATGGGCGACGCGGGGGCCCTCGTCACGGCCGACGCCGACCTTGCTGCCCGCGTACGCGCGCTCCGCGAGCACGGGCAGACCGCGAAGTACCGGCACACATTCGAGGGGTACACGGCCCGGCTGGACGCCATCCAGGCCCTCGTCCTCGCGGCGAAGCTCCCGCTCCTCGACGGCTGGAACGCCGAGCGCCGGGCCGCCGCCCGCTTCTACCGCGAGGCGCTCGCGGGCGTCGGCGACCTCCGGCTTCCGCCCGTAGCCTCCGGCAGCGACCCGGTCTGGCACGTCTTCGTCGTGCGCACGGGCGACCCCGACGCGCTCGCCGCCCACCTCGCCCACGCCGGCGTCATGACCGGCCGCCACTACCCGGAGCCGCCGCACCTCTCAGGCGCGTACTCGCACCTCGGCTTCTCCGAAGGCGCCTTCCCGGTCGCGGAGGCCCTTGCGCGAGAAGGCCTGTCGCTGCCTCTCTTTCCCGGGGTCTCCGAGGAGCAGCTCACGCACGTCTGCGAGTCCGTGGTGGACTTCTTCGCGCGTGGCTAGCGCGCCCGCCAACGAGGCGCCCTTCCGGCTGATCGCGGACGTCGAGTTCGGACGCGGCGTCATCGTCCACTCCTTCACGAACCTCTACGGCTGCCGGATCGGCGACGGAACCCGGATCGGCCCCTTCGTCGAGGTGCAGCGTGGCGCGGATATCGGCGCGCGCTGCAAGGTCCAGAGCCACACCTTCATCTGCGAGGGCGTGACCATCCTCGACGAGGTCTTCGTCGGTCACGGCGTCGTCTTCATCAACGACAAGCTGCCGCGCGCGACGACCGGCGAAGGCGTTCTCCAGACCGACTCGGACTGGGAGCTGCTGCGGACGAGCGTCGGCCGCGGCGCTTCGCTCGGCTCCGCCGCCGTGGTACTCGGCGGGCTCTCCATCGGCGAGGGGGCGCTGGTGGGCGCCGGCGCCGTCGTCACGCGTGACGTTCCCGCCGGCGAGACGGTGGTCGGAAACCCCGCGCGCGTCCTCGCGCGGCAGAGGTGATCGCCCTCCCGCTCCTCGCTCGCGCCCGGAACCTCCGGCGCCGCGTGGGGCCGCACCCGGTCGCGGTCGCTCGCTCGCTCTCGCACGCAGCGACCCGCAGGGGCCGGCAGAGGATCCTGAAGCGGACGTACGCGAGCCGCGTCGCGCGACCGCCGCTGGCCGCGACCCTCACGGTTCCCGCGCTCGACCTCCCGCCGGCGCACGAGCTTCCCCCACATCTGGCCGATCCGGCCGAGCTGATCCGGACGGAGGCCGAGGAGATCCTCGCGCACCGTGTCGACCTGCTCGGGTCCGGCCTCGTCTCGCTCGGGGAGGAGATCGACTGGCACCGCGACTTCAAGAGTGGGCACCGCTGGCCGGTCGCCTTCTACCAGGACGTCGCGGTCACGCGCCTCGACGACGAGAGCGACGCGAAGGTTCCCTGGGAGCTCAGTCGCGGACACCAGCTCCTGACGCTGGCTCGCGCGGCCCGTCTCTTCGAGGACGAGCGGTTCTCGCTCGAGCTCGAGCGCCAGCTTGGAAGCTGGATCGAGGCGAACCCCCCGGGGTTCGGCATCAACTGGACGAACGCGATGGAGGTCGGCCTGCGAGGGGTCAACTGGATCTGGGTGCTGGCGACGCTCGGCGGCCGGCGACCGCTCGACCCAGAGACGCGAAGGAGCGTCACGCGCTCGCTCCAGTGTCACGGCCGCCACATCGCCGCGAACCTGGAAGCGAGCCCCTGGCTTCGCAGCAACCACTACCTGGGCGACCTCCTCGGCCTGCTCGCGCTCGGTGCCTCGCTCGAGGGCGATCCGGCCGCAGGCCGGTGGCTCCGGTTCGCCCACCGCGAGCTCGAGCACGAGATCCAGGGGCAGGTGCATCCCGACGGTCTCGGGTTCGAGGCATCGCTTCCCTACCATGGCCTCGCGCTCGAGATCTTCCTGCTCGCGAAGCACGTCGCCGAGCGAGCGCGCGTTCCCTTCTCGCCTGCCTACCACGCCCGCCTGCGCCGGATGCTCGAGGCATCACGTGCCGTCCGCCACCCGGACGGGCGCCTCCCCAACTTCGGCGACAACGACAGTGGGCGCGTCCTCCCGGCGGGGTTTGCGCGCCCGCTTACGCACGACCACCTGCTCTGGCTCGGGTCGGCCCTCCTTGCGAGCGACCGACCCCTCCCCGGCGAGCCCCACGAGGAGGTCGCCTGGACGCTCGGCGTCGACCGCTGGCGCGCCTGCAGGGAACGGGACGCCGCGGCTCCCCCCACCTCCTCGGCCTTTCCGGACGGCGGTGTGTACGTCTTGCGCGGGGAGCGCGCGCACGCCGTCGTCCGCTGTGGCGACGTGGGGCAGAGGGGGAACGGCGGGCACGCCCACAACGACGCGCTCGCGTTCGAGCTCTCGGCCCCCGGGCCGCTCGTCCTCGACTCGGGGACCTACGCCTACACGTCCGATCCCGCCGCGCGCAACGCCTTCCGGGCGACGGCCGCCCACAGCACCGTGGCTGTCGCGGGGGCTGAGATCAACCCGATCGACGAGACCGCCCTCTTCGAGCTGGAGGGGGCTGCCCGACCCGTCGTGGAGCTTTGGGAGGAGGGAGGCGAACGCGTTCGGCTTGTCGCCTCGCACGACGGTTTCTGTCGTGTCACGCCGCCGGTCGTGCACCGGCGGACGTTCGTGCTCGAGCGCGCCGGCGGTGGACTCGAGGTCGTGGACGAGCTGCTCGGAG
>JACVSB010000007.1 GCA_014534155.1 Thermoleophilia bacterium | reverse complement strand
TCCGCCACGGCCCCCTCCCCACCCCGTTAGACGCGATTCCGCGGACGCGGTTGGTGCGTTCATTACCACCCGGACACCATTTCAGTCAAAGTCGCCGTTACACTCGCGCGCCGTGCCGACGTCGACGATCGTCGTCCTGGAAGGAGACGAGACCGGCCAGGAGTTGCTCGAGGAGGCGCTCCGGGTGCTCGAGCCCGGCGTGGTCGGCTTCGAGCTCGAGCTTCCGCGCTACGACCTCTCGCTCGAGTCCCGGCGCCGGACGGCGAACGGCGTCGTGTACGAAGCGGCGGGGGCCCTCCGCGAGGCCGGCCTCGGTCTCAAGGCCGCCACGATCACGCCCGAAGGTAGGGGCGACGTCGGGAGCCCGAATCGCATTCTGCGGGAGGAGATCGGAGGCCACGTGATCGTCCGCACGGGTCGCCGGATCCCGGGCGTCGTCCCGATCGGCGGTGCGCACTACCCGATCTCGGTCGTCCGGATGGCGGTCGGTGACGCCTACGGCGCCGAGGAGTGGCGCGAGGGCGAGGGCGAGGACGAGGTCGCCTGCCGCATCGAGCGGATCGAGCGGCGGGTCTGCCGCGCCGTCGCCGAGTTCTCGTTCCGCCACGCAGAGCGCACGAAGGCGAAGGTCTTCGGTGGCCCGAAGTACACCGTCTCGCCCACCTACGAGGGCATGCTCAAGGAGGAGATGGACGCCGCCGCCGAGCGCCACCCCGGCGTCCCGTACGAGCCGCAGCTGATCGACGCGACGTTCGCGCTCCTCATCAGCGCGGCCGGCGATCCGCTCGTGATCCCCGCGCTGAACCGGGACGGGGACATCCTCAGCGATCTCGTCCTCCCGCTGTTCGGGTCGATCGCGGGCTCGGAGTCGCTCCTCGTCGCGTTCGGAGACGACCTGACCCCGCGCGCGCTCATGGCCGAGGCCGCACACGGCACGGCACCGGCGCTCCTGGGGAAGGACGTCGCCAACCCGATGGCGATGATCCTCGCCGCCGCCGCCCTCCTCTCACACATCGACGAGGACGGGCCGCGCGCGGCCGGCCGTGCCATGCGCGAGGCGGCCCTCGAGGCGGTCGCCGCCGGTGTCCGGACGGCCGACCTCGGCGGCCATGCGTCCACCCACGAGTTCACCGACGAGGTGATCGCGCGGATACGGCAGAAGCTCGAGGTGTGGGCCGCCCTCGGCTCCTAGCGGCGCGGCAGGACTAGCGCTCGTCGAGCGGAGGGTTCTGCACGTCGTGCTCGTCCGCGTACTCCTGGGCGAGCCGGTTGACGGCGTCCATCCCCTCGCCGTAGGCGTAGTTGATCGGGACGAACGCCTGCCACTTGTCCGGCAGCGCGTCCTCCGGGAAGATCGCCTCGACCGGGCATTCGGGCTCGCAGGCGCCGCAGTCGATGCACTCCTCCGGGTCGATGACGAGCATGCGGTCCGCTTCGTGAATGCAGTCGACCGGACAGACGTCCACGCAGGAGCGGTCCTTGATGTCGATGCATGGCTCACTGATGATGTATGTCATCCGCTGCGAGTTTAGTGCTGCGCGAGGCGGCGGGAACGAGGCTACGGAACGAGCTCGTGCACGATCTCCGGCGCGCGCTCGGCCAGGGCGGAGCGAACGACGACGCGGTCGAACCCCGCCGCGTGGGCGGCCCGCAGGCCTGCCGTGTCCGTGTGGTTGGTGAAGCCGAGGATCGGGATGTCGGGATACTCCTCGGCGACCTCCTCGGGGTCGACCCGGGCGATGTCCACGATCACGAGGTCCGGCGGGTCGACGCTCTCCGTCGTCGTCAGCTTGTGCTCGGCGGCCAAGAGCCCGTCGAGCTTGCCGCGGAAGAAGACATCGACCCCAGCCACCAGGATCGTCGCCACGCCGGTCGAGAGCCTACCAGGCGCGGAAGCGCTGCTACGGTCGCGCGGTGGTCGAAAGGCCGTACCGGCGAGGCATCGAGCTTGCGCGTCGGGGGGACTACTTCGCGGCTCACGAGGCCTTCGAGGAGGCCTGGCGGGCCGCCGAGGCGGGTGAGCGCGACTTCTTCCAGGGGCTCGTCCACGTCGTGGTCGCCTGGCACCACACGCACGTAACGGGACGTCCTCGCGCGCGCGCCTCGCAGCTCGAGAAGGCGGCGCGCCGCCTGGCGCCGTTCGCGCCGGCCCATCGCGCGCTCGACGTGGCGGCACTCCTCGCGGACGTCGCGGCCGCGCGCGGGGGTGACGAGGGGCTCAGCCCCCGATTCCGAGCGCCTCGAAGAGCCGGTTCGCCGCCACGTTGAGCCACCACCAGCGGTCGAAGAAGAGCAGGAGGCCGACCGCCACGAGCAGCGCTCCGCCGACGGCCCGAACCGCGCCGTAGCGGTCGCGGAGCCAGCGGAAGGCGCCCATGACGCGGGCCGCGCCGACGCCGACGAGGAGGAACGGCACGGCCAGCCCGAGGGAGTAGACGAGCAGGAGCGCCGATCCCTGCGCGACCGTCCTCGCGTCGCCTGCGAGAGCGAGGATCGTGACGAGCACTGGACCGACGCACGGGGCTGCGCAGACGGCGAACGCGCCTCCCAGGAGCGCCGCTGAGCCGCTTCGCCGCGCGCCCTCGACAAGGCCAGGCGCGGCGAGACGGTCGAGGAAGGGAAGCGGGAGCAGCCCCATGAACCCGAAGCCGAGGACGACGACCACGAGCCCTGCGACCTGCGCGACCAGGCGGCGGTTGTCGGAGAGGACGTCGCCGGCGAGCGCCGCGCCGGCCCCCAGCGCGACGAAGACGAGCGTGAAGCCCGCGATGAAGGGCAGGCTGGCGACCGCGACCCGACGCCCGGTCGCCTCGGCCGCGGCGCCGGAGACGGCTGAAAGGTATGCCGGTACGAGAGGGAGGACGCACGGGGTCGCAAACGAGACGAGGCCGGCCGTGAACGCGAGGAGAATCTTCGCTTCCACAGCCTCGTGCGCCTACGTCTCGAAGCGCGCGAGCTCCTCGTCCACGCGGCGCTCGAGCTCCGGATCGAGCGGCGCCCCGCCGTTCACGGAGACGCCCGGCACCGCCGCGCCGCTGCGTACCGACAGCCAGCGCCGGGCGAGGAGCGCGAGCGTTCCCGCTGCAAGGATGGCTCCCGCGAGCGGGAGCGCCCAGGCGAGGAGGTTGAAGCCACGCTTCGGTGGCGCCGCGAGGACCCCCTCGCCGAACTGCGCGACGAGCTTGGCCTTGATCTCCTCCTTGGAGTCCCCGGCCGCGATCCGCTGCCGGATGTAGGCGCGCATGCGCTGAGCGACCGGCGAGCTCGACATCTCGAGCGTGGTCTTGCACGTCGGGCACACGACCTCGTCCTCGAGATCGGCGAGCGTGGGCCGGCCGGCGGCGGCGAGCGCGAGCGGCGCCGCGACGAGGAACGCGAGGACGGCGACGACGAGCGCGAGGGAGGCGTTCACCCTCATGACGTGCCCAGTGCGCGCGCGATGTTGCGGTCGAGCTCTTCCTGAGAGAACTGGCCCTGCGCGTACGCGACCAGCCGCCCACGGCGGTCGACCCACCAGGTCTCCGGGAACCCCGTAAGCCCGTAGCGGCCGAGCGACGCTCCAGGGCCGTCGTGGACGACCGGGTAGGTGAGGCCGTAGCGCTCCACGAAGCGGCGGGCGTCGGACCGGAAGTCCTGCGCGTTCACGCCCAGCACGACGAGCCCTTTGCTTCGGTGTCGCCTCCACGCCGCCTGGAGCATCGGCGCCTCCTCCTTGCACGGGAGGCACCAGGAGGCCCAGAAGTTGAGCACGACGGCCCTGTCGCGGAAGTCGGCGAGCGAGATCGCCTTGCCGCCGTCGAGTGCGGGAAGGGAGAGCGGCGGCGCGGCCGGCGTCTCCCCGCGCTGCACCTCCTCGACGAGCCCGGCAGCGGCGTCTCTCGTCGTCACCTCCCAGGCGAGGAGGCCGATGAGGCTCGCGACGACCGCAACCGCGGCCGCCTGGAGCACGACCTTTGCGCGGCCCGCCATGACCTCGATCGAGTCTAGCGACGGGCGGGAAGGCGAGCTCCGTCCGGGGCGCCGGGACGACCGGCAGCAGGCCGCGCCCTGCTCAGGCCCGGACGATGAAGACCGGCGTCCCGATGCGCACGCGATCGAAGAGCCACTCGACCTGGCGCATGTACATCCGGATGCACCCGTGGGAGGCCGCCGTTCCAACCGTCCAGGGCTGAGGTGTGCCGTGGATCCCGATGGCGGGCGCCGAGGTCCCGATCCACCTCGTTCCGAGCGGGTTCGCCGGGCCCGGCGGTATTGGCCCGAGACCCGCGGCCCACGGGCTCGAAGGAGGATCCCAGCGGGGGTTTCGCTCCTTGCTGACCACATGGTATCGGCCGAGCGGAGTCGGGTACCGCGGCATCCCGACGGCGATCGGGAAGCGGCGGACGAAGCGTGCGTTCCGGTAGAGGTAGAGGCGCCTCGCCTCCCGGCGAACGACGACGATCGGGCCGAAGTTCGTCCGCGTGACGCGCGGCCGAAGGAGCGACACCTGGAGGGGGAGCGTCGCGCGGCGCGTGAAGAGGAGCGCCCGGGTGATCGCGAGGCGCATCGCCCGGGCGCGAACGTCGAACCCGACGCGGGGCTTCGACAGGTGCGGACGGAGGCTCCGAAGCGTGAGCTGCGAGTCGCGCGGCGGCCGGTTGAACGCGCGCTCGAGCCGTGCGACGTAGCGCGCCACGCGTGCGCGGCTCACGAGCACGCGGAGCTTCACCGCGCTCCCCGGCGGGGCGGCCAGCGCGATCTCCACGGACCGCGCGACGTCCGCGCTCACTGCGAACGTCGCCGGGCGCGCCGACCAGCGCCGCTTTCGGAACGAGAAGGGCAGCCGCTTGTCCACTGCCGCCTGGACGAGCGTCTGCGCCTTCTCGGCCGTCAGTCCGCCGACCGGGACTCGTGCGATTGTCACCCCGGCCGGGATCCCGGGCGACGGGGGCGGCGGCGGCGTCTGTGCGGCTGCAGGCGTCGCCGTCGCGAGCGCGAGAGCGACGAGGGCGGTGCGGCGCACGCGGCCGATCGTACAGGCGGCCGGTCGCGCCCGGCTTCCGGCGGGGGCCCGCGTGTCAGGGCGCCGTGGGGAGGTACTCTTCGTCGAGCTCTCCACCGCGCGAGACGAAGTCGATGATCATCCGGTCGGTCAGCCACTCCACCGGAGCACGGTCATCGGTCAGCGGGCGGGTCATCGCGCGTACGCGTTCCAGCTCGGCGGCGAAGAGCGGCACGAGCGGGGCGACGGCGGGCGGAACGGCGCGCGCACGGCGCACGAGCTCGGCGCGCGCCACGGGCCGGTCGAACGCGAGCACGAGCTCGTTGAAGCGGAGCGCCCGCCAGCGCCAGACCCGGGGGAAGACGGCTCTGACCGTGGAGCCGATCGCATCCACCAGCCGCTCGTCCCCCGGAACCGTGGCCACGTTCAGTGCGACGACGCCGCCGGGCGCAAGACGTGTGCGAACGAGCGAGAAGAACTCCCTTGTAGCCAGGTAAAAGGGGATGTACGGCTGGTGGTAGGCGTCGACGACGACGACGTCGTAGCGCTCGTCCGTCGTCTCGAGGTAGGGCCGCCCGTCGGCGTGGACGACGTGCAGGTTCGGATTCGTCCCGAGACCGAGGTAGCGGCGCGCCGCCTCGGTCACCCTCGGGTCGATCTCCACCCCGTCGATCTCGACGTCCGGGTACAGGACCCCGTACGCGCGCGCGATCGTCCCCCCGGCGTTGCCGATCACGAGCATCCGCCGGACGGGGCGCTCGAGGAGCGGCGGCACGAGGAGGAACGTGTCCCAGACGCCGCCCGTGAGAACGCTGTCGCGGTGCCAGAGCGAATGGACCGCCACACCCTCGTTGAGGCGGAGCGCCCGCGAGCCGTCCGCCCGCTCGACGACCTGGACGTACTGGTAGGCGGACTCCGACTCGTACAGGAGCCCCGGCGTCGCCTTGATCGTTCCGGGAGGGACGAAAAGAAGGGCGGCCACGGCGCCGGTGGCGACGTGCCAGCGCCGCCCGAGCAGCAGCGCCGCGGCGAGCAGCAGGAGCATCGCCGAGCCGAGCAGGGTCCGCTGCGTGCCGAGCAGCGGGATCGTGAGGATCGCCGACACGAACGTCCCCACGATGCTCCCGATGGTCGAGAGCGCGTACAGGCGTCCAGCGACCGTTCCCACCTCGCCGACGTCGCGAAGCGCGAGGCGGATCGCGAAGGGCGAGACGGCGCCGAGCAACGTCACCGGGACGGCGAAGAGCGCGAGGGCGGCGAAGAACGACCCGATGACAGCCCCGACGTCGACCGCGTCGAGCCCCTCGACCGCGAGGTCGAGAATCGGGCGGGCGACGAACGGCGTGGCGGCGATGAACAGGGCTGCGACGAGGACGATCGCGCCGAGGATGCGCGGCTCCGGACGCCGGTCCGCTGCCTTCCCGCCGACCCAGTACCCGAGCGACAGGTAGACGAGGATGAGGCCGATGATGTTTGCCCAGACGACCGTCGAGCTTCCGAAGTAGGGCGCGAGGAGCCGGGACGCCGCAATCTCCGTCGCCAGCGTTCCGGCGCCAGCGGTGAAGACGACGACGCCGAGCCGCACGCGCCCCACGCCCGAAGCGACCGCCGCCGGCCGGGGCGGTGCCACTTCGCCCACCGTCACGCGCTCAGGGTGCCAGCGAGAGGACGACGACGGCGCAGTCGTCGCTCAGGTCCCCTCCCGAGAAGCGCCGGCAGTCCTCGACCAGCGCGTTCGCGAGAGGCTCCCCGCGGAGGGTCGCGTTCGCCGCGAGGAACGCGTCCAGCCGCTCCTCGCCGTAGAGCTCGCCGTCGCGCCGCGCCTCGATCACGCCGTCCGTGAAGAGCACGAGCGAGCTTCCCCGCGGGATGCGGAACTCCTCGGCCCCGTAGGCCTCGCCGCTCTCGACGCCGAGCGCGAGCCCCGGCGCCGACAGGACCGAGACCGAGCCGTGGGGCGTGACGAGGCGCGCCGGCGGGTGGCCCGCGCTCGCGATTCGCACGACGCCGTGGGCCGCGTCCACGATTGCGACGACCATCGTGATGAACTTGCCCAGCGCGATCTCCTCGACGACCACGTCGTTCACACGTGCGAGCAGGGCGCCGGGTTCGGGATACGCGCGCGCGAGCGAGCGGAACGCGTACTTCGCCATCGCCATGTCGGCCGCGGCCTCGATTCCCTTGCCCGTCACGTCTCCTAGCACGACCGCGAGCCGGCCGTCCTCGAGCGTGACGAAGTCGTACACATCGCCGCCCACGTCGACCCGGGCAGCCGACTGGTACACGTGACCGATATCCAGCCCGGCGGTCATCGGCGGCTCGCTGGGAAGGAGGGACCGCTGCATCGTCTCCGCGAAGTCCTTCTGCTGCTGGTACAGGCGCGCATTGTCGATCGCGAGCGCCGCCTGCGCGCTGACCGCGAGCGCCGTCTCGACGGTTTCGCTGTCGAGGGGGCGCGCCGGATCGAGCGAGAGGAGCGTGAGCGTGCCGATCGCTTCCTCCGGCGTCGCAAGCGGGAGAACGGCAGCGGTCGATCCCTTCACGAGGAACGGCTCCAGGAGCTCGCCGCCGGCTGACCCCCCGCGGTCGAGGCCGAGGATGACGGGCTGGCGCGAGTCGAGAACGCGGCGGGCGAGCGGCTCGCTGATCGCCTGGGGGCGGGAGAGGATCGTCCCCGCTGCCGCGCCGAGCGCGGGCTCCGCGACGTGGATCGCCCGCGGCTCGAGCTCGGCCCCGCGCTCGTCGGGGATGCGGATGGCGGCCGCGTCGATCCCCAGCAGGCCAACCATCGTCTCGGCGACGGCTGCCAGCGTGGCGTCCAGCGACAGGCTGCGCGCAAACGAGTGCGAGATCTCGAACATCCCGCGCAGCTGCCGCGCGACCTTGCGCTCCGAGGCGAGCGTACGCTCGAGGACGGCGCCGAGATCCTTCGTGCGCTCGTGGAGACGTGCGTTCTGGACCGCCACGGCCAGCTGGCTGGAGAGGGCGATGAGGAGGCCTTCCTCCCCCTCGCGGTACGGCCGCGGCCGCGTCTTGTACACGGCGAGCGTCCCGATCACGTCCTCGTGCACGACGAGCGGGACGAGGAGCGCCCGGCGAACCCCGGTCTCCTCGAGGACGTGCTCGAGGCCGCCGAGACGCGGATCGCGTCGCAGGTCGGAGATGAAGAGGTACCCCCGGCCGCGGAAGGGGCCGAGCGCGAGCTCGAGGAGCCGCTCGGCGAGCTCGGTGTGCGAGCCGCCCAGCCCACGCGCCGCGGCGGCGCTGAGCCGGCCGTCCTCCCGCAGGTAGATCGCCACGTGCGCGCTCGCCGTGAGCTCCGAGATCCGCTCGACCGCCGTCTCGAGCGTGTGCGAGAGCGAGAGGCGGGCGATCGCCTGGCTGATCACCGCGACGATGGTCTGCGACCGCCGAAGCCCCGTGGCGAGAAGCTGGGCTCTCCGGGCCCGCCGGAGCGCAACGGCGACGCGCGCGGCGAATCCGGCGAGAAGCGCAGGCTCGATCGCCGGCGCCCCCTCGCCGAGCTCGAGCTGCAGGGCACCGGCCGGCGGCTCGCCGAGCGGGAGGACGAGCGAGGTTCCGCCGGGCGAGCCGGCGGGCGCGTCGCCGTTGGTCGAGGCGTCGCGGCGCTCGATGGCTGTGCGGACCTCCTGGCCCGCCGCGTCGAGGTTCGGCGCGCCCGGCTCGTACCCGTGCGCAGCCAGGAACGCGGGCGCCGCGTCACCCTCGATCCGCCAGAGGAGCGTCCGGCGCGCGCCGGTGGCCTCGGCCGCGAAGCGCACAATCTGCTCGGCGAGGTCGCCCTCGTCGGATCCCGCAGCGAGGAGGTCGCCGACGAGGTCGAGCGAGACGCGCCTGTCGTCTCCGGCCCGCTCGACGGCGCCCGCGGACGAGGCGAGCTCGAGCGCGACCGCAACCTCCGCCGCGGCGATCCGCGAAGCGGCGCGCTCCGCCGGCGCGAAGTGCTGCCCTGCGCGGTAGAGCTCCACCGTCGCCACAGGCTCGCCCCCTCGGTGGACGGGGCACACTCGCACGACCGAGGCGCCGCAGAGGGACGCCGCGCGCCCGAGGGCGCGGGGCAGCCCGCCCTCGTCGTCCGTGCTTCGCTCGAGCTCGTCCGCGGGGACGTCGCGCACCGCAAGCCGCGTCGCCTCGAGCTCCGCCCCGATGACGGCCGAGGGGGCGAACACGGCTCGCGCAACCAGTCCCTCCCCGAACGGATCGCTCGTGCGGACGACGACGACGTCCGCACCGGTCGCGCTCGCGGCCGCGCTCGCGAGACGGGCGAGAACGGGTTCGAGCGGCTGCCCGGCCGCGACGGCGAGCGCGACGTCGGCAAGCGCTTCCAGTGCTCCCGTCGCGGTCGCGGTCGCCGCGGGAGCAGCGGGGAAGAGCTCGGCAGAGCGCGCCATCGAGCGGAATTATCGTCGTGCCGGTCGGCCGCCGTCGGGCCGCGATCCGGTTGCGCTCGCCCGGCCGAGGGAAGACAATCTCGCGTCATGCCGACCCCGGCACCTCGTCGCGCGCGGCGGCACGAGCTCCTTCGTCCGATCTCTCCGCTCGAGCGCTCGCTCGCGCGCGAGCGCGCCCGGCGAAGAGCGAGGATCGAGCACGAGCGCGAGCGGCGGCGCGCGCGCAGGCGCTTCCTCGTCCTCGTGCTCGCTCTGCTCTTCCTGACGGCGGTCCTCGCGCTCACGATCTGGGACCAGATCCAGGCGCTCTTCGGGTTATGACGCTGCGAGCGCCTCGGCGAACCGTGCCCTCGAGCTTCTGGACGCCGGGGGAGCTGCTCGCGTGGCTCGGCGCGATCGTCTTCACGCTCTCCCCGTTCACGGCCTGGTACGGGGGAGAGATCGACGGGCTGCGTGTGTCCGCGATCGGCTGGAACACCGGGATCCTCGGCAAGCTCGTGCTCGTCCTGGGGCTCGGCGCACTCGTCGTCCTCGGCCTGCGGGCCGGCGGCGTCGAGCTTCCTGCCAGTGTCCCGATCGGGCTCGTGATCGCCGGCCTCGGGACGCTGGGGACGATCTTCGTGCTCGTCCGACTGCTCGAGATCCCCGACGACTACGTCGAGCTCGGCCGCTCCATCGGGATCTGGATCAGCCTCGTGTCGGCGCTCCTCTTGATCGTGGCGGGCCTTCTGAAGGCGAGCGAGGAGCTTTAGCGCGGACGAGGACACCGTACAGCGCTCCCACTGCCGCGCCGACGAGAGCGCCCGCGACGACGTCGGCCGGGTAGTGGACGCCGACGTAGACGCGCGAGAAAGAGACGAGGAGCGCGAGGACGGCGAGCCACGGCAGGGCTCTGCGCGTCAGGTACCCGAGGATCACGGCGCCCGCGAAGCTCGTGGCGGCATGTCCCGAGGGAAAGGACGCGCCCACCGTGCCCGAGAGGAGGACGTCGGTGCCGGGGAGGCGATCGAAGGGGCGGGGCCGGCTGACGACGGTCTTCACGGCGATCACGATCACGTCGGCCGTCCAAACGCACGCGGCAGTCACGAGGGTCGTCCAGAGGGGCGATCGACGCGCCCACAGGGCGAGTAGCGGCGCGAGCGCGATCCAGACCGCTCCGGCGTAGCCGATCACGCTCGCGGCGATGAAGAGCGGATCGAGCCAGCCGACCCGGTGCTCGACGACCCAGACGAACGCGTCTCGGTCGACGCCGCTCAGGTGCGGAGGAGCTGCTTCGTCTCGGCGAGCAACTGCTCGGGGTCGAACGGCTTCCCGATGAAGGCCTGCGCGCCTCGCTCCTCGGCGGCGGCCGCGTCGTCGCCCTCGACCTTGCCGCTGAACATCACGACCGGAATCGACTCGACGCCGTGCCGCTCCCGAACGCGCCGGAGCATCTCCCAGCCGTCCACCTGGGGCATCATGACGTCGAGGAGGATGAGGTCGGGCGGCTCCTCGTCCAGCGCGCGCAGCCCTTCGGCGGCGGAGGGGGCCTCGCGGACGAGGTAGCCCTCCATCTCGAGGTTGGCGCGAAGGTACTCGCGCAGACCGTCGTCGTCGTCGACGATGAGCACGAGCGGCCGTGCCCGCCCCGCGCCCCGCGAGCTGCCGAGGAACTGGTCGAGGTCGCCACGGCGGAACCGCCGGTGTCCCCCGGGCGTGTAGAAGGCGGGTAGACGACCGGAGTCCGACCACTTGCGGATCGTCGACTGCGCGACGCCGAGGTACTTGGCGGCCTGGCCGAGCGTCAGCCAGTCGGCGCCAGGCGCGCCGGACCCTCCCTCCCCTCGCATTCGTCGCTCCTCCATCGGCGTGTTGACTCTAGATGACCTGCTGATTTCTACGCCTTCTTCCTCACGGCGTCGTCCCCGTAACCGTGACCGTGCGGGTCGGCACCGGAAGCGTCGCGGGCGCGAGGGTGCGGACGAGCGTCTGCGTTCCGCCGGGTCGCGGCCGGTCGTCCAGGGCCTTTCCCACCGAGAGCCCGGCGAAGAAGAGGGCCGCTCCTAGGAGGAGACGTGCGCCCGTCGTCGCGACGCGGCGGCGCCGTGCCCTCCGGATGTGCGGCCGTCCTCGCGAGCGCGGCTCCGAGAGGAGCCGCGCTCCGCCAGCGCCGCCCCGCGTCACGGCCGGTAGTCGGTCGCGCCCCGTGCATAGCGCCCGAACGCGGCGTCCTGCACGAGCGCGGAGTCGCGCGCCGCCGTGCCGCCGCGGCGAGGGGACGCGTCGAGCACGACCTCGCGGACCCAGTCCTCGGCGCCGTCGTAGGCGCGCGCGAGGTCCGCGAGCGTGAACGTCTGCCCGACGCGGCGGCGGAGCTCGTCCGAGACGGCGTCGACGAGCAGCATGAGGTGCTGGTAGCGGGGGACGTCCCGCCGCGCCGCCTCGATCCGCCGGACGCCCTCCTCCCACTGCACCCGGGCCGCCTCGAGCATCACGCACCCGCGTCGCCCGCAGCGCCGGCCGCGCGAGCCGTCGTGCAGCGGGCGTCGGGACACCAGGGATCCTCGACCTCCGCGAGCATCCGCTCGCCGAGCTCGTACCCTGGCCGTGCAAGGGCGAACGCGGAGTGCGCGTGTAGGCACTTGAGGTTGCCGGGCGTGCGCGTGCCGGCGATGCCGACGGGGAGCTCCGGACGGAACCGCCGCTGCTCCCGGTCGGCCGCCCGAAGGCTCTCGGCAAGGCGGGGATCCCGGCGAGCTGCGCGGGACCAGCGCGCGACGCCCCCCTCCGCCTCGATCCGTGAGAGCGCGGCCGCGAGCCAGGGACAGGTCAGGTAGTACGTCGTGGGGAACGGCCGCCCCTCGTCTGTGTACGCAGGTTGCTCCGTGACCGCCGGGAACCCGTGCGGACACCGGGCCGCCACGCGCCGAAACGGCTGCGCCGGGCGACCGAGCTGCCACGAGACCACGCCCCGGTCGTCCACGCGGCCATCGTATCCCGGCTTCGAGAGGGTGCCGGCCCGTTACGGCGCGCTGTCGCTGACGATGAAGAGGTGTTCTCCGGGGCGTACGAGCCCGAGCTTGCGCGCCTCCCGGACCACGAACTCGTCGGAGCGCGCCAGGCGCAGGCGAGCCGAGAGGCGGCGGTGTTCGCGCTCCAAGGCGCCGACCTCGCCCTGGCGGCGCGCGACCTCGCGCTGGGCCGACTCGTAGGCGCGGAGCGGCTGCACGTAGGAGATGGCGATCGCCGTCAGGACCACGAGCCCCAGCCAGCGGAGGGCAAGCTGCGATCGGCTCGGGGAGCGGCGCGCCACGGGGCTCCCTTCGCGCGCGGCGCGCTCGCTCCTCCCCGGCGCTAGGGTCGCGCCGTGGAGACCGCGATCCGGGCCGGCGTGCCCGCGGACGCGCCCGCGCTCGCCGCGATCTTCGACCGCTCCGCGCGCTCGGGCTGGTCGTCCCTCTTCCCCCCGGAGTGGTTCGAGGGGCTGGAGAGCGCGCCGCGCGACATCTCGGTGGGGCTCGCCGGGCTGGCCGGCATGCGCGTCCTCGTCGCGGAGAGGAGCGGTCGCCCGGCCGGCTTCGTCCTGGTGCGGCCGTCGGCGGACGAGGACGCCGCCCCGTCCACGGGAGAGCTGCACATGCTCTTTGTCGACCCGGGCGCCTGGGGCGCCGGTGTCGGCCGGGCTCTGCTGCAGGCGGGAGCCGCCGAGCTACGCGGCCTCGGGTACGGCGAAGCGACGCTCTGGACGGCACAGGCGCTCGAGCGCGCCCCGAAGCTGTACGCAAGCGCCGGGTGGCGCCTCGACGGCCTGAAACGGACGCGCACGGTACGCGGGAGGACGTTCGAGGAGGCGCGCTACCGCCTCGCCCTCGGTCCCCGCCCTACGCCGTCTCCACCTTGATCAGGTTCGTCGTCCCCGGGACGTTCACCGCGGTTCCGGCCGTGATCACGACCCGGTCGCCCGGGGACACGATCCCCGTTTCCCGCGCGATGTCGAGCGTCCGCGCCCACAGGTCCTCGACGTCGCTGCACTCCGGGATCTGCCGCGCCACCACCCCCCACTCGATCGCGAGCTGCTGCGCGGCGTGGTCCTTGTGGGTGGCCGCGATGACGGGGCGGGCAGGCCGGTGGCGCGCAACCGCGGAGGCTGTCCTGCCGCTGTACGTGGGAACGAGGATGGCCCGTGCGTCGAGGGCCTCGGCGATGTCGCAGGCCGCGTTCGACATCGCCTCGCCAACCGTCGCGTACGGCTCGTCGGGGTCGGTGTCGAGCTCGTGCCGGTACGCGAGGCTCGGCTCGACGGCCCTCGCGATCCGGTCCATCGTCTGCACCGCCTCGAGGGGATATGCGCCCACCGCCGTCTCGCCGGAGAGCATCACGGCCGACGTCCCGTCGAGGATCGCGTTCGCGACGTCGCTCGCTTCCGCACGCGTCGGCTCCGGCTGGTGGATCATCGACTCGAGCATCTGCGTCGCCGTGATCGCGGGCTTCCCCCGCTCGAGCGCCGCCTGCAGAATCCGCTTCTGGACGAGCGGAACCTCCGCGGGGCCGATCTCGACGCCGAGGTCGCCGCGCGCGACCATGATCGCGTCCGCGAGGCGCATGATCCCGGCCAGGTCGTCCAGCGCCTCCGCCTTCTCGATCTTGGCGATCACCTGCGCGTGCGAGCCGGCCGCGTGCAGGAGCTCGCGCAGGTGGCGGACGTCGTTGGCCGAGCGGACGAAGGAGAGCGCGATGTAGTCGACGCCGAGGCCGAGGGCGAACTCGAGGTCCGCCTTGTCCTTCTCCGTCACCGACGGCACGGGGAGCGGGGCGCCCGGGACGTTCACCCCTTTCCTGGTCGAGACGAGGCCGCCGGCCACCACCGTCGCGCTCACCCGGCCCTGCTCGACCCTCTCGACGCGCAGGCGCACGAGGCCGTCGTCGATCAGGATGTCGTCGCCGGGGCGCAGGACGCGAGAGAGGACGGGCGGGCTGACGGGAAGGCCGCCGTCGGAGGACCCGTCCTCGCCGACGACGGTGACCTCCTCCCCGGCGCGAAGCTGACGGGGCTCGCTCATGGTCCCGACGCGGAGCTTCGGGCCCTGCAGGTCGGCGATCAGCGCGAGGGGCCGGCCCGCGCGCTCCTGGATCTCCCGGACGCGGGCCGCGCGCTCCGCGTGCTCGCCGTGGGAGCCGTGGGAGAAGTTGAGACGAGCGGCGTCCATGCCCGCCTCGACGAGGCGCTCGAGCATCTCGACGGACGAGCTTCGAGGGCCGAGCGTGCACACGATCTTCGTCCTCCGGAGCATCGCCGGCGCCACCGTGTCACGGTAGCGCTGCCGGTGGCCGGCAGCTCAGCCGCGCGCCGCCCGCGGGAACGCCGCCCACCCGGGGTACTCCGCACGGTCGCCCAGCTCCTCCTCGATCCGCAGGAGCTGGTTGTACTTCGCGACGCGGTCGCTTCGAGACGGCGCCCCCGTCTTGATCTGTCCGACGCCGGTCGCGACCGCGAGATCCGCGATCGTCGTGTCCTCGGTCTCGCCGCTTCGGTGCGACATGACCACGGCGTAGCCCGCCGAACGGGCGAGCGCGATCGCGTCGAGCGTCTCCGTGAGCGTGCCGATCTGGTTCACCTTGACCAGGATCGCGTTGGCGATGCCCCCGTCGATCCCGCGGCGCAGCCGCTGGACGTTCGTCACGAAGAGGTCGTCTCCCACGAGCTGCGTCCGCTCGCCGAGGCGCTCGGTCAGCGAAGCCCACGCGGCCCACTCGTCCTCGGCCAGCGGGTCCTCGAGGGAGACCAGCGGATAGCGCTCGACGAGGCGCGACCAGAGCTCGACCATCTCCTCGGTCGCGGCGCTCCGGCCCTCACCCGCGAGCTCGTACGAGCCGTCCCGCCAGAGCTCGGTGGCGGCGGGGTCGAGCGCGAGGGCGACGCTCCCTTCGTGGCCCGCGCGCTCGGCAGCCGCGAGGATCGCCTCGATCGCCTCCTCGCTCGAGGCGAAGTCCGGGGCGAATCCGCCTTCGTCGCCGACTGCAGTCGCAAGTCCGCGCTCGTGGAGGAGCGCGCGGAGCGCATGGAAGACCTCGGCGCCGATGCGAAGCGCCTGCGAGAACGAGCTCGCCCCGGCCGGCACGACCATGAACTCCTGCAGGTCGAGCGAGTTCTCCGCGTGGGCGCCGCCGTTCACCACGTTCATGAGCGGAACGGGCAGGACCGTCGCCGCGTCCCCACCGAGCGAGCGGAAGAGCGAGACCCCTGCCTCTTCGGCGGCAACCCGCGCCGCCGCGAGCGAGCAGCCGAGGACCGCGTTCGCGCCGAGACGTCTCTTGTTCGGCGTGCCGTCCAGCTCCAGGAGCAGCTGGTCGAGCGCGCGCTGGTCGCTCGCTTCCCGCCCTCGCAGCGCGTCGGCGATCTCCCCGTTCACGTTCGCGACCGCTCGCGTCACGCCCTTGCCGCCGAAGGCGCCGCCGCCGTCGCGAAGCTCCACGGCCTCCCACTGACCGGTGGACGCCCCGGACGGGACGGCTGCCCGGCCTCGCGCACCGGACTCGAGCTCGAGCTCGACCTCGACGGTCGGGTTGCCGCGCGAGTCGAGGATCTGACGCCCGTGCACCCGCCGGATCGCGCTCACCGTCGCTCTGCGTCCTTTGCGTCGTCGAAGTACCGGTCCTGCTCCTCGAGCCCGAGCGCGGCGAACTGGCGTCCGTCCGAGCAGGCGAGCTGCTCGGCCGCCTCCACCCGGGCGCGGAAGCGCTTCGCCGCGGCTCGAAGGGCGAGCTCGGGGTCGACGTTGAGCCGCCGGGCCACGTTCACAGCGGCGAAGAGGACGTCGCCGATCTCGCCCGCGTGGCGGGCGTCCGGCTCGGTCTCGGCGGGCGGGTCGGCCGCCGGAAGCTCGCGGCGAAGCTCGCCGACCTCGTCGACGAGGTCGGCGAACGCCCCCGCTGCGTCCGGATACTCGAAGCCGACCGACGCCGCGCGCCGCTGCACCTTCTTGGCCAGGAGCAGCGCCGGCAGCGCGTCGGGGATGTCGTGGAAGATCCCCTCCCGCTCCTCCTGGTCGCGCTTCAGCTCCTCCCAGCGCTTCTTGACCGCCCCTGCGCTCGCGACCGCCGCAGTTCCGAAGACGTGCGGGTGCCGCCGGACGAGCTTCGCCCGGACCGCCTCGGCGACGGTCGCGAGGTTTCCCGCGCCGCGCTCCTCGAGCAGGAGCGAGAGGAAGTACGACTGGAAGAGGAGGTCGCCCAGCTCGTCGGCGAGCTTCGCGTCGTCGCCCGCGACGGCGGCGTCCGCCACCTCGTAGGCCTCCTCCACGGTGTGCGGGACGATCGTGTGCGGGGTCTGCGCTCGGTCCCACGGACATTCCCGGCGGAGACGCTCGGTCAGCGCGTACAGGTCGACCAGCGCGCGGGCCAGCCGATCGGCGTCGGCCACGCTACTCGCTGGTCGTGGTCGTGGCGCCGGTCGTGCCCGTCTCGGTCTTCGGCGGCTGGAACCCCGCCGCGTAGACCGTCTCGGCCGCGTACTTCTCCTTGACGTTCTTCAGCCACTTCTCGAGCTCCGCGTTGCGCTTTTCCTGGAGAAGCCGCTGCTCGAGCGTCGCCTTCACGTCCTTGAGAGGCGTCGCCTTCGCCGGCCTGACGTCGGAGACGGCCTGGATCACGTGCCACCCGAACGACGTCTTGACCGGCTTCGAGAACTGCCCCGTCTCGAGGCCGAACGCCGCCTTGTCGAAGGCGGGCAGCGTGCTCCCCTTTGTGACCTCGAGCTTCCCGCCGGCCTTCCTCGTCTGGGCGTCCGTCGACTCGGCTCGCGCGAGCTTCGCGAAGTCGGCACCCCCCTGCAGCTCGCGGTAGACCTCGTCCGCCTTCGCCTTCGACTTCACGACGATGTGGCGCACCTCGCGGCCCTCGGGCTGCGTGAACTGCTCCTTGTTCTTCTCGTAGTAGGCCTCGACGTCCGCGTCCGAGACCTTGACGTTCTTCGTCACCTTCTCGTACAGCTTCTCCTGGAGGATCCGGTCGCGGATCTCCGAGCGCGCCTCGGCCTCGGTCAGGTTCTCGCGCTTGAGAGCGGCCTGGAACTTCTTCTCGTCGCCCTGGAACGCCTGCTGCTTGATCTCGTCGAGTCGCTTCGTCACGTCCTCGTCCGTGACCTTGACGCCGAGCTCCTCGGCCTCCGCACGGAACTCGTACTTCTGGACCAGGAACTGCACGGCCCTCGTCTTCAGGTCCTGGTATTCGGGCGTTCCGGGCTTCGGGAAGGGGCGCTTTTGCTGCTTGTAGCTCTCCTCGGCCCGCTGCAGGATCGTGTCGAAGTCGGTCCGGGGGACGGGCGTGTCGCCGAGGAGGGCGATCGCGTCGGCGGGGACGTCCTCGGGCGTCTTCTCGTCGTCGCCGCCGCAGCCGGCCGCGACGAGCGCGACCGCGCAGACGGCTAGCAGCAGCAAGATGACCTTCTTCGCGTGAGCCACGAGCGGGACGGCGGCGCTAGGCGGCGAGCCGTAGCTCGAGGATAGCATCGACGAGTTCCAGCGCCTGCCGGAAGCCGCCGCTTCGCCGCGTGACCTCCCGGCGCGCCGAGGTGTACACGGCGGTGTCGGCCGAGCGCCTGAGCCGGCGCAGCTCGTCGGACCCGAGGACGAGCGGCCCGACGCTGACGCGGCCGGCGCGGAGGACGAGGTAGTCGGCGCCGATCCGGGCCAGCTTCAGCTTCGCCTCCTGGATCGCGAAGAGGTTCTCCACGGGCTCCGGCACCGGTCCGTAGCGGTCCTCGAGCGCCGCGTGGAGCTCGCGCAGCTCGTCCTCCGACTCGACGAGCGCGAGCCGGCGGTGCAGGTCGATCTTCTGCGCCTCCGCGTCGACGTACGCGGACGGCACGTACGCGTCCACGTGGGCCTCGACGCGCACGGGCCGCGCCACGGGCCGGCGCGCACCGGAGAGCTCGGCGACGGCCTCGTCCAGGAGCTCGAGGTAGAGCTCGAAGCCGATGGCAGCGACGTGGCCCGACTGCTCCGCGCCGAGGAGGTCGCCCGCTCCCCGGATCTCGAGGTCCCGCATGGCGATCGAGAACCCCGCGCCGAGCTCCGTGTGGTCGGCGAGCGCGGCGAGACGGGCGCGCGCTTCAGGCGAGAGCTCCTCGGCATCCGGGAAGAAGAGGTAGGCGTGCGCCGTCACGTCCCGGCGCCCGACGCGCCCGCGGATCTGGTACAGCTGCGCGAGGCCGAGGGCCTCCGCGCGCTCGACGATCAGCGTGTTCGCGTGCGGGATATCGAGGCCCGACTCGATGATCGTCGTCGTCACGAGCACGTCGGCGTCGCCGGCCAAGAAGGCGAGCATCCCCTCCTCGAGCTCGCGCTCTCGCATCTGTCCGTGGACGACGAGGAAGCGCAGCTCGGGAAGCGCCTGGCGCAACGCCTCCGCTCTCTCGTCGATCGTCTCGACGCGGTTGTGCAGGTAGAACGCCTGCCCGCCCCGCTCGACTTCGCGCGTGAGCGCGAGACGGACGAGCTCGTCGTCGTACTCGCCCACATGCGTGCGGATCGGGCGGCGCCCCTGCGGGGGCGTCTCGATCACGCTGATGTCGCGGAGCCCCGAGAGCGACATGTGCAGCGTGCGCGGAATCGGCGTCGCCGTGAGCGCGAGCACGTCCACCTCGAGCCGAAGCTGGCGCAGGAGCTCCTTCTGCGCGACGCCGAAGCGCTGCTCCTCGTCCAGGACGACCAGGCCGAGATCCTTCGCCTGCACGTCGCGCGAGAGGATCCGGTGCGTCCCGACGAGGACGTCGACCTTGCCCTCGCC
>JACVSB010000058.1 GCA_014534155.1 Thermoleophilia bacterium | reverse complement strand
GCTCCAGCGCGAAGTCCGCCGTGATCAGCGCTCCCGACCGCTCACGTGCCTCCACCACGACCGTGGCGGCGGCGAGGCCGGCGATGATCCGGTTCCTCGCCGGGAAGCGCCACGGCGCCGGCTCCGCCCCGGGCCCCCACTCGGAGACCACGGCTCCCCTCTCGGCAATCGCCCGCGCGAGACCCGCGTGCCGGACGGGGTAGTCACGGTCGATCCCGCAGCCGAGAACGGCGACCGTGAGGCCGCGTGCTTCCAGGGCGCCGCGGTGAGCCTCCGAGTCGACACCGCGCGCGAGGCCGCTGACCACGACGACGCCTGCGGCGGCGAGCTCGCGCGCGAGCGTGCACGCCACATGCGCTCCGTACGCCGAGCAGCTCCTGGCGCCCACAACCGCCACCGAGGTGCGGGCCAGCACGGACGGCGCGCCGCGCACGAAGAGGCGCTCGGGCGGGTCGTCGAGCTGCGCGAGGAGCGGCGGATAGCCGGCGTCGCGGCGCGAGACGACCTCTGCGGTCACCGCCACGGCGAGAGTGCTGCCGGCGACCGGTACGAGAGCGCCTCCGCGACGTGCTCGCTCGCGACCTCGCCCGCCTGGGCGAGCGCCGCGACGGTAGTCGCCACGCGCAGGACGCGCGCGTGACCCCGCGCGGAGAGCGAGAGCGCGTCGACCGCCCGGGCGAGCAGGGCGCGAGCGGGCGTCCCGAACGGCGGGCGCTCTCCCTCCAGGCGCCCGCGGGCCGCGAGCACGCGGCGCGCGATCGAGCGCGAGGGTTCGCCGGCCGGCCCGCCGACCTCGCACGCGGGCGCGCGCGGGACGCTGACGACGAGGTCGAAGCGGTCGAGGAGGGCGCGCGAGAGCTTCTCGCGGTAGGCCGCCATCCGCTGCGGCGAGCAAAAGCACTCGGCTCCGGAATCCCCGCGCGCCCCGCAGGGGCACTGGTTCATGGTGGCGACGAGCAGGAAACGCGCCGGGAAGAGCAGGCGGCCCGACACGCGCGCGATCGCGACCGCCCCGTCCTCGAGCGGCTGGCGGAGCGCCTCCAGCGACGGGCGGGAGAACTCCGGAAGCTCGTCGAGGAGGAGGACGCCGTGGTGGGCGAGCGTCGCCTCGCCCGGGCGGGGACCCGTGCCGCCGCCGACGAGCGCGGCCGCCGAGGCGGTGTGGTGCGGGGCGCGAAACGGCGGCAGCGCGACCAGACCGTGGCCGGGCGGCAGGATCCCGGCGACCGAGTGAATACGCGTGACCTCGAGCGCCTGCTCGGGCATGAGCGGCGGGAGGATCCCCGGCAGCCTGCGCGCGAGCATCGTCTTCCCCGTCCCCGGCGGGCCGGCGAACAGGAGGTTGTGGGCGCCCGCGCCGGCGATCTCGAGCGCGCGCCGCGCCCGCTCCTGGCCCCGGACGTCGGCGA
The DNA here is from genome assembly GCA_014534155.1 of Thermoleophilia bacterium. The sequence continues at coordinate 7,157 of JACVSB010000058.1, read as the reverse complement.
GATCTGGGACCGCAGGCTCCTCCGGCGCCGGCGGCCTCCCGCCGGACGCGACGGGTCGGAGGCGCCCGCGCAGGTACTCGGCCGCTTCCGCGAGGTGCCGGACCGGGACCGCCTCCACGCCGGCGAGCGCTGCCTCGGGGGCCGACTCGGCCGCGCAGACGAGCCGCTCGAGGCCTACCTTTCGCGCAGCCTCGGCGGCCACGAGGGCGCCTGGAACGGGACGCACGCGCCCGTCGAGCGCGAGCTCACCGAGCGCCGCGTGCTCGCGAAGACGATCCGGAGGCACCTGCCGCGACGCCGCGAGCACCGCGAGCGCGATCGGCAGGTCGAACGCCGAGCCCTCCTTGCGGAGCCCCGCGGGCGCGAGGTTGACGGTGATCCGCCGCCCCGGCCACTCGAGCTCGGCGCTCGTGATCCCGCTTCTGACACGCTCCTTCGCCTCCTGGCAGGCCTTGTCCGGGAGGCCGACGATCGCGAACGCGGGAACCCCGCGCTGCAGGTGCGCCTCCACCTCAACGGGCCACGCGTCGAGGCCGACGAGCGCGTGCGTGAGGGCCCGTGCGAGCACCGTTCCGAGGGTAGGGAGGGATCTCGCGCGCGGGCGCGCCCGCTTGCGCCGAAACCCGCGCGCCCTCGCACCGACTCTCAGCCGAGCGGCGTGCGCGCGACGCGGCCGCCGCGCACCGAGACCGCCTCGAGCGAGACGTCGAGCCCGGCGAGCTCCGGGCGGGCGGCGAGCCAGGCCTCGGCGGCGCGGCGCACGCGGCGCGCCTTCTCCGGCCCGACCATCTCCCACGGCTCGCCGTACGCCGTGCCCGTCTTCGCCTTCACCTCGCAGAAGAGGAGGCGCCGCCCCCGTCGCACTACGAGGTCGAGCTCGTAGCCGCCCCTCCAGGCGTTCGCGGCGAGGATCCGGTAGCCGCGCAGGCGGAAGTGCCGCCGGACGCGCCGCTCGGCGTCAGCCCCGAGCTTGCGCGAGCTCGGCCTCGGCCGGTGCATCCTCGACGAGCATGAGATCGGCGTAGCAGAGCGCCTGAAACGAGCGGCGGTGGATGACGCTCGGCCCGCGGGCGCGCACGACTGCCGAGTGCCCGGGGGTGATGTAGCCGACGTGCGACGAGAAGCCGTACTGGGGGAAGAGCGCGTCCAGCCTTCGCATGGCCCGGTCGCGGACGACCTTGGCGACGATCGAGGCGGCGGCGATCGCGGCACTGCGCTCGTCGCCGTCGACGACGGCGCGGTGCGGCGGCGCGAGCGGCCCGAGGCGGAAGCCGTCGACGAGGCACGCCTCGGCGGGGGGCGTGAGCGCGGCGAGCGCCTCGCGCAGCGCGCGCAGGTTCGAGCGGTGCAGCCCGTCACGGTCGATCGTGCCCGGGGGGACGACCCGGACGACGACGCGGGCAGCCGAGGCGCTGACGGCGTGGAAAAGCGACTCCCGCTCCTCGGCGCCCACCTGCTTCGAGTCGTTCAGGAACGCGAGCGGCCGGACCGCGTGGTCGCGCAGGCGGGCGTAGTCGAAGAGAACGCCGGCCACCACGAGCGGGCCGGCGAGGCTGCCCCGCCCCGCCTCGTCCGCGCCGGCGACGAAGCGGACGCCGAGGCGCCGGTCGAAGGCGAGGAGCTTGCGGCCGGCGCGTCGCACGACCGGCGACGATACTCGCTCGCCGGGACGGCCCGCCGCCGGGACGACGTCCGACACGGAGACGGCGCTCGTCGGTGCGAAAGCCGTGACCAGCGCGGGCGCCGCGTGGATGCGGCGGCGCCGAGCGGACACCCCGGCGCCTAGGTTCTCTGCTTCTCGCGCACGCGCGCCTTCTTGCCGACCTTCGAGCGCAGGTAGTACAGCTTGGCGCGGTTCACGTCCCCGATCGCCTGCACGTCGATCTTCTCGATCTTGGGCGAGTGGACGGGGAACGTCCGCTCGACGCCGACGCCGAAGGAATTCTTGCGGACGGTGAAGGTCTCGCGAGCTCCGGCGCCCTGGCGCTTGATCACGATGCCCTCGAAGACCTGGACGCGCCGGCGCTGGCCCTCGATCACCTGGAAGTGGACCCGGACGGTGTCCCCAGCCTTGAAGTCGGGGATTCCGTCGCGCAGCTGGCGCTGCTCGATGAGGTCGATGGGGCTCTGCATGGAAGGAGGCGGCCGGCGGCGGCGGAGAGCCGACGCGCCATTTTAGCGGATGCCGATTCGCTGCGGCGGCCAGTAGACCGCGAAGACCTCGCCGATGATGTTGTCTTCCGGGACGGCGCCCCACACGCGGCTGTCGCACGACTGCCCGCGGTTGTCGCCCATCATGAAGTAGTGCCCGCGAGGGATCGACCGCTCGGGGAACGACGCCTCGTCGCGGCGTCCGTCCAGGTAGGGCTCGCGCAGGGGCTTCCCGTCGATGTAGACCGTTCCGTCCCGCTCGGCGATCCGCTCGCCGGGAAGGCCGATCAGCCGCTTTACGAACGTTCCGCCGGCGCCGCAGCGCGCCTGCGCCGCGGGCGGGGTCTGGAAGACGATGATGTCGCCGCGCTCCGGGCTCCGGAAGTGGTAGATGAACCTGTTCGCGAGCACGCGGTCCGAGAAGCTCGCCTCGCAGCCGTCACCCGGCTCGGCGCAGTGGAGCGTCGGCTCCATTGAGGAGGAGGGGATCCGATACGGGTTCACGACCCAGGCCTTGATCGCGAGGACGGCGCCGACGGCGACGACGATCGTGACGATCCAGTCCACGGTCGTCCGCCAGCGGGCAGGGAGCCGCTCGGTGAGGCGGTCGACGGGGCCTCTCATCCCGTCGGGAGCCGATCGTCGCTTCGCAGGCGCGACTCCTCCCGGCGCCACGCGTCGACCGCCGCATGGTCCCCGGAGAGGAGGATGTCCGGGACCCGCCAGCCGTTGAACTCAGGCGGGCGGGTGTAGTGGGGGTATTCGACGCCGCCTGAGAGCGCCGCGGAGAAGCTCTCGTCGATTCCCGACTCGTGCCGGAGCGCCCCTGGAAGACGGCGGGCGACGGCGTCGAGGAGGACCATGGCCGGGAGCTCTCCGCCGGAGAGGACGTAAGGCCCGATCGAGACGGCGTCGCTCGCCACGTGCTCGACGACGCGCTCGTCGAAGCCCTCGAAGCGCGCGGAGAGGAGCGTCAGGTCCTCCTCTCGCGCGAGCTCCTCGACGAGCGGCTGGTCGAGCCGCCGGCCGCCCGCCGTGAGGGCCACGATGCGCCGCGCGCTCCAGTCGCCGTACACGGCGTCGAGCGCGGCGCAGACGACGTCCACGCGCAGGACCATCCCCGCCCCGCCCCCGTAGGGCTCGTCGTCGACCTGCCCGCCGCGAAGCGGCGTGAAGTCGCGGTAGCTCCACAGGCGCAGGTCGAGCTGCGAGCCCAGCACCGACGCGAGCGGGCGGTGCTCGGTAAGCCAGGCGAACGCGTGCGGGATGAGCGTGAAGACGTCGATCTGCATCGGCGGGAGCCGCGACTGAGGTTAGCCGGGGTCAGCGAACCCGGGCGCGACCAGAATCCGCCTCCGTTCGCGGTCGACGACGAGGACGCACTCCCCCACGAGCGGGAGCGCCGTGCCGGTGTCGAGGCGGAGCACGTCGTTCGCGACCCCGGGCTCGACCGCGGCCACGCGGCCGAGCGCGCGCCCCTCCTCCTCGACGGCGAGCCCGACGAGCTGGAAGACGTAGAAGCTCCCCTCCTCCGGCTCGGGCAGCTCGGAGGCGGGAAGCTCGAGGCGCGTGCCCCGCGGGAGGCTGCGGTCGAGCCGAACGACGAGTCTCCCCCCCGCCCGCTTGCGCTCGACCACCTCCACGGGCTCGCGCGCCGCGTAGAGGCGCGCGCCGGGCGCGAAACGCTGCGGGTCCTCGCTTGCTTCCTCGACGACGAACGCCCCGTCCCGGCCGTGGGGCCGGCCGACGCGCCCGACGGAGACCCAGCGGGGGCCGTCAGCCAACGATCTCGAGCAGCCGCCGCTCGCCCGACTTGGCGCCGCTCGCGCGCACGAGCACGCGCAGCGAGCGCACCGTCCGTCCGCCCTTCCCGATCACCCTGCCGACGTCGTCGGGCGCGACGCGCAGCTCGAAGAGGACGGCGTCGTCGCGCTCGCTGCGAACGACGCTCACCTCGTCGGGCCGCGAGACGAGCCGCCGGGCGAGGAAGAGGAGCGTCTCTTCCACCGACGCCGCCGCCGAGGAAGGGCTAGACGCCCTTCGCCTGCATGAGGCGGCGGACGGGATCGGTCGGCTGAGCGCCCTTCGCGATCCAGTCGCGGATCTTGTCCCCGTCCAGCTCGATCGTCGAGGGGTCGGTCTGCGGGTTGTATCGCCCGACGATCTCGATGAAACGGCCGTCTCGGGGCGAGCGCGCGTCGGCCACGACCACCCGGTAGATCGGGTTCTTCTTCGACCCGACCCGGGCCAGCCTGATCTTCGTTGCCATCCTCCTCCTATCTCGGGATGCGGGAACGTCCCGCGGCCGGACCGGCGGCCTTCGCCCTCACCGGCGCTGCTGCGCGACGAGGGACTGCAGGTTCGGCATCTTCCCCTGGTTCACCTGTTTCATCATCTTCTGCATCTGCTTGCGCGCCGTCATCAGCTGGTTCACCTGCTGCACGGACGTTCCGCTCCCGCGCGCGATGCGGGCGCGCCGTGACCCGTTGATGATCTCCGGTCGACGGCGTTCCTCGGCCGTCATCGAGAGGACGATCGCCTCGAGCCGGTTCAGCTCTCGGTCGTCCACGTTCACGCCGCGCATCTGCTTGCCCAGCCCCGGGATCATCCCGAGGATCGACTGGAGCGGCCCCATCTTGCGCATCATCCGCTGCGCCTGCAGGAAGTCGTCGAAGGTGAACTGGCCGGTGCGCAGGCGCTTCTCCATCGCCTCCTGCTCGTCCACCTCGGCGGCCGCCTCGGCTCGCTCGATCAGCGTGAGGACGTCCCCCATTCCGAGGATGCGGGACGCCATGCGGTCCGGGTGGAAGTACTCCAGCTGATCGAGCTTCTCCCCGGTGGACGCGAGCTTCACGGGCTTCCCTGTCACCGCCTTGACGGAGAGCGCGGCGCCGCCGCGGGCGTCGCCGTCGAGCTTCGTGAGGAGGACGCCGTCGAAGGCGATCCGCTCCGAGAACGCCTGGGCGACGGAGACGGCGTCCTGGCCCGTCATCGCGTCCAGGACGAGGAGGACGTTCACGGGGTTCGTCTTGCGCCGGACCCGCGCGAGCTCGTCCATGAGCGCCTCGTCGACGTGCAACCGCCCCGCAGTGTCCAGGATGACAACGTCGCGTCCCTGAGCCCTCGCCTGCTCGAGACCCTTCTCCGCGACGGCGACCGCGTCCTTCGTGGCCCGCTCTGCGTACACCGGGATCTGGATCTGCCTCCCCAGCTGCTCGAGCTGATCGATGGCCGCCGGGCGCTGCAGGTCGGCCGCGACGAGCGCCGGCGTCTTCCCCTCCTTGCGCAGGAGAAGCGCGAGCTTCGCCGCCGCCGTCGTCTTTCCTGACCCCTGCAGCCCGGCGAGCAGGATCACCGTCGGCGGTCGACCGGCGAACGCGAGTCGCGACGCCCCCGCGCCCATGAGCGCCGTGAGCTCCTCGTGGACGATCTTCACGACCTGCTGCCCGGGGCTCAGGCTGCGCGAGACCTCTTCCGCGAGCGCGCGCTCCTTCACGCGAGCGACGAACTCCTTCACGACCGTGAAGTTGACGTCCGCCTCCAGGAGCGCGAGGCGGATCTCGCGTGCCGCCCGGGAGACGTCCTCCTCGGAGAGGCGTCCTCGCGCCCGCAGGTCGCCGAGCGTCGCCTGGAGCCTGTCTGCCAGCGCTTCGAACACGGGCCGGTTAGTGTAGCCCGGCGCTTTTCCCCGACATCCAGAGGAGGACTGCATGGCCGACGTTGCCAAGGTCGTAACCATCATCGGGAACTCGCCCGAGAGCTTCGCTCAGGCGGCGCAGGTCGCCGTGCAGGAGGCCGCGCGGACGATCCGCGGCATCAGCGGCGCGGATGTGGTCTCGATGAGCTGCGAGGTCGACGGCGACCGGATCACCATGTACCGCACGACCGTCAACATCTCGTTCGGCGTCGAGCGCGGCGGCGACGCCGGCCAGTAGGCCGGGCACGAGTCCTACGCGGACGGCCGCGGCGAGGAAGCGCGGCCGTCCGCGCCCGCAGGGGTCTGTCCGGAGCCGACGCGATGCTGGGGCACGCGAAAGCCGCGTGGTGGCGCGCATCCGGCCCGCTCCGGCTCGCCTCCGTCCGTGAACGGCTCCCTTCCCTGTCCGTCCCTCTCGCCCATCGCGCCTCCCTCGTCGCCTTCGCCCCTCCACGACGCCGCTGGGCGGCGAAACGTGGGCGCCGTGTCCGCCGGGCTACGCGGAGCCCGCGACGAGCGCGCGCGCGAAGTCGCGCGCGTCGAAGGGCTGCAGGTCGTCCAGCGCTTCCCCGACGCCGACGAGCTTGACCGGGAGGCTGAGCTCGTGCGCGATCGCGACGGCGATGCCCCCCTTGGCGCTTCCGTCGAGCTTCGTCAGCGCCACCGCCGAGACGTCGACCGCGGCTCCGAAGAGACGCGCTTGCTGCAGGCCGTTCTGCCCGGTCGTCGCGTCCACGACGAGCAGGGTCTCGTGCGGTGCCCCCTCTAGCCTCTGGGCGATCACGCGCCGCACCTTCGCGAGCTCCTCCATGAGGTTCGCCTGCGTGTGCAGGCGCCCGGCGGTGTCCACGATGACGACGTCGCGACCGCGGGCCTCCGCGGCGGAGATCGCGTCGTAGGCGACCGCCGCGGGGTCGGCGCCGCGCGCGGCCCCCACGAAGTCCGCGCCCGACCGCTCGGCCCAGATCTCCAGCTGCTCGTCCGCGGCGGCGCGGAACGTGTCGGCCGCGGCGAGGATCACGGACCGTCGGGCCGCCTGCAAGCGGCTCGCGAGCTTGCCGATGGTCGTCGTCTTCCCGGTCCCGTTGACGCCCACGACGAGCAGCACGGTCGGGTTGCCCGCGAGGGCGAGCCGCGGTTCTCCCGCCGGCGCCACGAGCTCGGCCACGACCTCCTCGAGGCCCTCGACGAGCTCCGCGGACGTGCCGGGTTGGCGCGCTTCCAGCCGCCGGACGATCTCGACCGTGGCCGGGACGCCGACGTCGGCGTGGATCAGCGCTTCCTCGATCCGCTCCCACGACTCGTCGTC
>JACVSB010000261.1 GCA_014534155.1 Thermoleophilia bacterium | reverse complement strand
CGGCGTCGCGTTCCAGATCGGGAACGTGTTCTGCGTGTCGCCGAGGTAGTTGAAGAGCCGCTGCTCATCCCAGTCGTAGGCGGTCCACGCCCAGCCGCGCCCAGCCATCCCCGTTCCCGCGAGATCGGCACGCCAGTTCGCGAACGAGCCGAAGTCGCGCTCGATCAGCTCACCGACAACGCCGTCCGGGTCACCGCCGCCGCCGCCGAGGTGCTCGAAGTAGATCTCGTGGTTCTTGATGCCGCCGACTGCGAACGTGAGGTCGACCTTGAGCGCGCGGATCTCGGAGTAGACCTGGTTCCCCGCCGACGGATCCACCGATGCCAGCTTTCCCAGGATCTCGTTTCGCTTGTTCACGTACCCCTGGTAGAGCTTGTAATGGGCCTCGACCGATGCACGCGAGATTCCGTCCATCTCGTACAGCTCCGGCTTGAGCTCGCGCGCAGCGATCTCTTCGTGGTTGAAAGCGAGGGTGGCCATCTCGGTCTCGTTCTCCTCTGGTCGGCGTCCGCGTGAGCTTATCGTTCCCCCGTGGCGCGAACCGCGCTCGTGACCGGAGGAACGGGGCGCGTCGGAAGCGTCCTCGCGGCACGGCTCGAGGCGGCCGGATTCCGCGTCAAGGCGGCTGGGCGCCGTGACGGCGACCTCTCCCGCGCGGTCGAGGCGCGGGCGCTCGTCGACACGACGGTCACAGAGCTTGGCGCCCTCGACCTCGTCGTCCACGCCGCATCGAGCGGGTTCGAGGCGCGAGCGGTCGCCGACGTCAGCGAGGCCGACTGGGACGCCGCGCACGGCGCAACCGCAAAGGGCGCCTTCTTCGTGGCGCAGGCGGCGGCCGCGCACCTCGCGCGCTCCCCGCTCGGCCTCCTCGTCCTCGTCGAGGACGTCGCCGCGTACCAGCCCTGGCCACTCTTCGCGCCCCACTGCGCGGCGAAGGCTGCCGAGGCGATGCTGACGAGGGTGCTGGCGCGCGCTCTCGCCCCGGAGGTCCGGGTGTGCGGGATCGCGCCGGGGACGGTGACCGTCGAGAAGGACGAGGAGCGCCGCGCCGCCGAGACGCTCCTCGGGCGCACCGGGACGCCGGACGACGTCGCGGACGCGCTCCTCTACCTCGTGGATGCCGACTTCGTAACCGGCACCTCCATCGTCGTCGACGGGGGCCGCCTCCTCGCCAGGCGGAGCGAGTAGCGCGCCTGTCCGCCGTCTTCCGCGTGCGAGGCCGTGGCGCGCGACGGCGGCGGGCGTCTCGGGGTGCAAACGGCGGCGCGCAGGACACGCCGAAAGAGACGAGCCCCGCCGCGTTGATGCCGAGTCGAAAGAGGCCGCTGGGAGCGGCGGCGATCCGGGAAGCGGTTGAGCTTCGTACATCTACGCGGTATGGGTAGTGTCGGTATGGCCGCTTCCGAGAGCGACTCGCTCCTCCTCGCGCGCACGGGGCACGGCGACCGCGCGGCCTTCGAGGAGCTCTACCGGAGGTTCGCGCGTCCGGTCCTGGCGATGGCCCTGCGCCAGCTCGGGGACTCCGGGCGGGCGGAGGACGCGACGCAGGAGACGTTCGCGGCGATCTGGCGCTCCGCCAAGAGCTACCGGGAGGAGCGAGGAACCGCAGCGGCGTGGCTCTTCACGGTCGCTCGTAACGCCATCGTCGACCGCGCGCGGCAGCGCGTGGAGCCCTCCTCCGAGACGCCCGAGCAGGCATCGCCCGAGCCGAGTCCCGACGAGGAAGCGGAGTCGTCGTGGCTCGCGTGGCGTGTGCACGCCGCGCTCGAGCGCCTCCCGGAGCGCGAGCGCGTGGTCCTCGAGCTCGCCTACTGGAGCGGTCTCTCCCAGTCGGAGATCGCGAGCTACCTCGACGTCCCCCTGGGGACGGTGAAGACGCGCACGCGCGCGGGGCTTGCCCGCCTGGCCGGGCTCCTGGAGGAGGTGCGCGAGTGAGCTCGGAGCGGGCGAACGAGCTCGATGCGCTCGTCGCGGGCCTGCCCGCGGCGGAACGCGACCGCGCGCGCGCAGCCGACAGGCTCCTGCGCTCCGTCCCCGCTCCCCCGCCGCGCGTCCCCGACCGCCTCGCGCGGGCGGTCGCGGGCATCCCCGCCGCGCACGAGGGCGAGCGTGCGCGCAGGAGGCGGCTCACTGCGCTCGCGTTCGCGGCCGTCGTCGCGGCGCTCGCCTTCGGCGCCGGAACGCGCGTCGCGGGCGACGGCTTCGACGCGCGCAGGGCGATCGCGATGCGGCCGACCGTGAACGCCCCCGGCGCCTCTGCTGTCATTCGCCTGGGCGCACCCGACGGGAGCGGAAACTGGGCGCTCCGCCTGGAGGTCGAGGGTCTTCCGAAGCTCCCCGAGGACGGCTACTACGTCCTCTGGCTCGCGCGCGGACGGGAGTACGGCGCCACGTGCGGGAGCTTCTCCGTGGGCCGCCGAGAGG
>JACVSB010000085.1 GCA_014534155.1 Thermoleophilia bacterium | reverse complement strand
TCGACGCTCCACCGCGACGAGCCGACGGGCACGCTGCACGGTCTCCTGCGGGTGCGGCACGTGACGCAGGACGACGCGCACATCTTCTGCACGCGCGAGGAGATCGAGGACGAGATCTTCGGGTGCTTGGACTACGCCGCATACCTGTACGACCTCTTCGGGATGGAGGCCCGGTTCGAGCTCTCCACCCGGCCGGAGGGCAAGCTGGGAAGCGACGAGGAGTGGGACTTCACCGAGGCGGCGCTCGCGCGTGCTCTCGCGCGGCGAGGCATCGCGTACGACGTGAACGAGGGCGACGGTGCGTTCTACGGGCCGAAGATCGACCTGCACATGACGGACGTGCTGGGCCGCTCCTGGCAGATGGGGACGATCCAGCTCGACGCGCAGATGCCGCGCCGCTTCGGCCTCGCCTACACGAGCGCCGAGAACAGCGAGGAGACGCCCTACGTGATCCACCGCGCGCTCCTCGGCTCGCTCGAGCGCTTCATCGGCATCCTGATCGAGCACTACGGGGGTGACTTCCCCGTCTGGCTTGCCCCCGAGCAGGTGCGGGTTCTCCCCGTCAAGGACACGCTCGCGGCCGACGCGCACGCGCTCGCTCACGAGCTCGGCGGAGCGGGCCTGCGCGTCGGCGTGGACGAGCGGTCCGAGACGCTCGGCCGGCGCATCCGAGACGCCGAGCTGGAGAAGGTCCCCTACGTCGTCGTCTGGGGCGAGCGGGAGTCGCGCGAGCGGCTCGCCGTCCGTCGCCGCCACGGCGAGCAGGCGACGCTCAGCGCGGCTGCGCTCGCGGATGAGATCCGCTCCGTTGCTAGACTGTGACGCCTGCAAGCAGGAGCGTTCGTTCCTCACCTCCCGGCTCGTGCCGCGGAGGTTCAACCGGAGAAGACGGGTTGACGAAGCTGCTGCGTGCAGCTTCTGTCGTTTGAAGAGGAGGATTCCAAGAGCTTGGTGAAGCATCAGTGAGGCCGCGCCGCGCCTTCGAGCCCGTTCGGCCCGAGCTCCCGCAGACGAGGGTCAACGAGGCGATCCGCGTCCCCCGCGTGAGACTCGTGGACGACGACGGCTCGCAGGTCGGGATCAAGCCCCGCGACGAGGCGCTCGCGTACGCGCACGCGAAGGACCTCGATCTGGTGGAGGTGGCGCCCAACGCCGATCCCCCGGTCTGCCGGATCATGGATTTCGGCAAGTACCGGTACGAGCAGGAGCAGAAGGCGAAGACCGCCCGCAAGCACCAGACGCAGATCAACGTCAAGGAGATCAAGTTCAGGCCGAAGATCGGTGTGCACGACTACGAGACGAAGAAGGGGCACGTCGTGCGGTTCCTGAAGGATCGGGCGAAGGTGAAGGTGACGATCATGTTCCGGGGGCGCGAAGCAACGCATCCGGAGCGGGGTCGAGACCTGCTTATGCGGCTCGCCGAGGACGTCAAGGAGCTCGGGCAGATCGAGACGCAGCCCGTCCTCGACGGGCGCAACATGGTCATGGTGCTGAGCCCGGCGAAGCAGGCGCAGCCCCAGGGGGTAGGAGCAGCAGAGAGTGCCTAAGCAGAAGACGAATAGCGCAGCGAAGAAGCGGTTCAAGCTCACGGGTGCCGGACGGCTCTTGCGCCGCCACGCCATGCAGAGCCACAACCTCGAGAAGAAGACGGCGAAGCGACGCCGCTCCTTCCGCCGCGACCACGCGGTCGAGCGCCAGGACGGGCGCGAGGTTCGCAGGCTGCTCGGGCGCTAGGCCGGGAGGGAGGGCGAGATGGCTCGAGTAAAGCGTTCGGTCCACGCGCGCAAGAAGCGCCGCAAGGTCCTGGACGAGGCCAGGGGGTACTTCGGCCAGGCGCACGTGTCGCCGCGCAAGGCGAAGGAGCAGATTCTCAAGTCCGACAACTACGCCTACCGCGACCGCAAGGCGCGCAAGCGCGTCTTCCGCCGGCTGTGGATCCTGCGGATCAACGCCGCCGCGCGTGCCGAAGGCCTCTCTTACAACCGGTTCGTCGCCGGCTGCAAGAAGGCCGAGATCGAGCTCGACCGCAAGGTGCTCGCCGACCTCGCCGTGAACGACCCGGCCGCCTTCTCGGCCATCGCGTCCCGCGCCAGGGCGGCGCTCGAGGCGTGACGCCGTAGGGCGGGCGGTGTCCCGCCCGGAAGCGCTCCCGGACGTCTTTCGCCGCATGGCGGCGGACTCGTTCGGCGCGGGCGGCTCCCCGCTCTACGCGCGGCTCGCCCGCGAGTACGCCGACGACCCGGCGCTCGCCGCGATCGCGGGGGACCACCAGCCGCGCTGGGAGATCCCGCTCCGCCTCTTCGGCGGCGTCCACTACCTCGTGCTGACGGGCGAGGAGCCGGACGGGTGGTCGCGGTTCGGCGACGTCCTGCGCGCTCGGCGCGAGTGGCTGACCGAGTTCGTGGCTACGCGACCGGTGCAGACGAACGAGGTGCAGCGGTGCTGGGCGCTCCTGCCGGCGTTCCTCTCCGTCGTCGACGACCGCCCGGTGGATCTCGTCGAGCTCGGCCCGAGCGCAGGGCTGAACCTGCGCTGGGACCGTTACCGGTACCGCCACGGCGAGGCGGAGTGGGGGCCGGCCGGCGCGCCGCTCGAGCTCTCGGGAACCCTCGTGTCGCCGCCGCCCCGCTCCCTTTTCGCGCGCGATGTCGCGGTGCGTGAGGCCGTCGGGATCGATCGCGCGCCGATCGACCTCCGGGACGACGAGCAGGCGCTCCTCCTCCAGTGCTTCGTCTGGGCCGACCAGGCGGAGCGGCTCGAGAGGCTCCGGCGAGCGATCGCGGCGGTGCGCCGGGACCCGCCGGCCCTCGTCCGGGGCGACTACGTCGAGCTCCTTCCCCGCGTGCTCGCGAACCGCGACCTGGACGCGCTCACGCTCGTCTTCGACTCGGCGACGACCGCCTACCTGCCCCGCGAGGAGCGCGCACGGCTCGAGGAGACGATCGCGAGCGCAGGCGCCGAGGGGTCGCTCGCCTGGGTCTCCTACGAGTTCGCCGACGACGTGGACGACCGCCGCCCGGAGTTCGAGGCGTTCTCGCTCGAGACGCGGGCGTGGCCGGGCGGCGAGCTACGGGAGCTGGCGCGGACCGACGGCCACGGGAACCGACTGCGCTGGCTCGCGTGATCACGTCTGCGGCGAACCCGCGCCTGAAGCTCGTGCGCCGCCTCGCTTCCCGCCGCCAGCGCGAGCGTCTGGGGCTCTTCGTCTGCGAGGGCGAGGACGTCCTGGCGGCCGCGCTCGCCGCCGGGATCGAGCCCGTCGAGGCGCTCGTCGATGCCGAGCGACCCGTGCTCGCCGATCGCCTCCCGGCTGCCGAGCCCGTCGCGCCGACCCTCCTCGGCGAGATCTCGGCGCTCCCTCACGCCCCGCGCGTGGTGGCGGTCTTCCGCAAGGCTGACCTCCCGTCGGAGCTCGAGCCTCGAGTGCCCGCGAACCTTGCGCTGTGGCGCGTCCACGACCCGGGCAACGTCGGCACGCTCGTCCGCTCCGCCGACGCCTTCGGGCCGGCGTTCGTCGCCCTCTCGCCGGGCTGCGGGGACCCGCTCGGGCCGAAGGGCCTGCGGGCGGCGATGGGCGCCGTCTTCCGGGTTCCGCTCGGGCGCTTCGAGGAAGCGCCGGGGCCGCGCGTCGCCCTCGTCCCGCGCGGCGGGTCGCCGCTCGGCGACGTGCAGCTCGGGGATCGGGTCACCTTCGTCGTCGGAGGGGAGCGCGAGGGCCTCCCCGAGGACGTCGTCGCGCGCTGCGACGCCGTCGCGACGGTCCCGCTCGCTCCCGGGGCCGAGTCGCTGAACGCCGCCATGGCCGGGACGATCGCCCTCTACGAGGCGTGGATGCGCCGGGCGCGTCGAGACGCGTAGGCGTCTACCGCGAGCCCACGTAGCGCACGCGAACGAGGCGCCGCCTGCCGCGCCGTCGCGCGCTCGCACTCCTCTCGCGCGCGCTGCGCGCAAGGCCGTCGTCGCGGCCGCGTCAGCGTCGCTCCGTCACCCAGACCGTGTCCTCGCCCCCCTCGTAGGGCGTCTGGTCGAACCAGCCGTGGCGCGCGAGGACCTCGAGATCCGCCTCGCGCAGGAGCTCCTCCCAGCGCTGGGGCGGAAGCCAGGAAAGGCGCATCGACGTCTCGCCTGCAGCGCCGCGGACGTCCAGCGTGAGCACGCGCCGCTCCTCGTCCCAGGCGGCGCGCTCCCAGATCCCGGGCTCCCGCTCGAGCCAGCGCTCGTGCGTCTCCCGGATGTCTTCCGCGCTCGGGGTGAAGACGTCGAACAGGAACCGCCCGCCCGGCTCGAGCAGCGAGCGCGCCGCGCGCAGCGCCGCAAGCCGGTCCGCGTCCGTCTCCAGGTGGAGGAGCGAGCGAAACGGCGCCGTGACCAGGCGGACGCGCTCCTCGACGGGCGGCGAACGCAGGTCGCCGAGCCGCAGGTCGAGCCACTCCGAGACGCCGGCGGCCTCTGCGTGGCGGCGGCAAACGGCGAGCATCCCGGCCGAGGAGTCGACGCCGATCACGCGCACGCCGGAGAGCGCGGTGGGGATGGCCACGCGCCCGGTCCCGACCCCGAGCTCGACGATCGGCCCGCCGGCCGCGAGCGCTTCGTCGACGTAGAAGCCGACGTCCTCGGTCACGCTCCGGCTCCAGTCGTCGTAGAGCTCGGCGATCGCGTCGTAGGCGCTCAAACGGGCGATGATACGTTTGCCCGATGGACGCGCAGGCGCTGGAACGCGAGGCGCGAAGCGCGATCGCGGGCGCCTCCACGGGGGGCGAGCTCGAGGCCGCGCGGGTCCGCTACCTCGGCCGAAAGAGCGCGCTCAAGACGGCGCTGCGCGAGGTGCGAGACCGCGAGACGGGGATGGTTCTGAACGCCGTGCGCGAGCGCGTCGAGGAGGCGGTGGCGAGGCGCGAGGCGGAGCTCGAGCGCGAGGAGCTCGAGCGCTCGCTGAGCGAGGACGTCGTGGACGTCACCCTGCCCGGCGACGCGCCGCCGCGCGGACACGTGCACCCGATCACCCAGATCCGGCGGGAGGTCGAGGACGTCTTCCTCGGCCTCGGCTACCGGGTCGTGGACGGACGCGAGGTCGAGACGACCCGCTACAACTTCGACGCCCTCAACTTCCCGGACTGGCACCCGGCGCGGTCGCGCCTCGCGTCCGTCTTCCTGAACGGCGACGTCCTCCTGCGCACGGAGACCTCGCCGTCGCAGATCCGCGTCATGGAGGTCGAGGAGCCGCCCATCTTCGTCATCTCACTCGGTCGCGTCTACCGGCGCGACACGCCCGACGCCACGCACAGCCCGGTCTTCCACCAGGTCGAGGGGCTTGCGGTCGACCGCGGCATCACGCTTGCCGACCTCAAGGGGACGCTGCTCCACCTCATGCGGGCGCTCTTCGGCGAGGAGCGAGGGATGCGCTTTCGGACGCACTACTTCCCCTTCACGGAGCCGTCCATGGAGCCGGACGTCTCGTGCTTCGCCTGCGACGGCTCGGGCTGTCGCATCTGCAAGTACTCGGGCTGGATCGAGATGGGCGGGTCCGGCATGGTCGACCCGGCGCTGTTCGAGTTCGTGGGCTACGACGCCGAGGAGTACTCCGGCTTCGCCTTCGGCCTCGGGCTCGAGCGGATTGCCCAGCTTCGCCACGGCGTCCCCGACGTCCGGCTCTTCTGGGAGAACGACCTGCGCTTCCTGCGGCAGTTCTGAAGCTGTGAACGTCCCGGTCTCCTGGCTTCGCGACTACGTCGAGTTCGACCTCCCCCTGGACGAGCTCGCCGAGCGGCTCGCCGTCTCGACCTGCGAGGTGGAGCGCATCTCGCGGCGAGGCGTCGTGGACGCGGACGGCAACCTCGGGCGCTTCCTCGTCGGCCGCGTGGTAGCCGCCGACAAGCACCCGAACGCCGACCGGCTGCAGCTCTGCCGCGTCGACGTGGGCGAGGGGGAGCCGCGCCAGATCGTCTGCGGAGCGTGGAACTTCGGCGCCGGCGCCACCGTCGCCGTCGCGCTCCCCGGCGCCGTGTTGCCGGGCGGGACCACGCTCGAGCGCGCGACGCTTCGGGGGAGCGTCTCCGACGGGATGATCCTCTCCGAGCGCGAGCTCGAGCTGGGGCCGGACCACGCGGGCATCCTCGTCCTCGACGAGGGGCCCGAGCCGGGGACGCCGCTCGCGGACGTCCTCCCGGTGGGCGAGGACGTGCTCGAGCTGGAGGTCACGGGCAACCGGCCGGACCTCCTCTCGGTGTACGGGATCGCGCGCGAAGTCGCGGCTCTCTTCCCCGGCCGGGCGGAGCTCCGGCCCCTGCCCGGCCGTGAGCCGACGCGCGCCGGCGAGGAGCCCGTCGACGTGACGATCGAGGACGTCCACGCCGCGCCGCGCTACGTGGGCCGCCTCTTCCGCGACGTGCGGATCGCGCCCTCGCCTCCGTGGCTTCGCGCGCGGCTGACCGCCGCCGGCATGCGCCCGATCTCGAACGTGGTCGACGTGACGAACTACGTCATGCACGCGCTGGGAAACCCGCTGCACGCCTTCGACTTCGACACACTGGGCGGCCGGCGCGTCGTCGTGCGCGCCGCCCGCCAGGGAGAGGCGCTGCGCACGCTGGACGGCGTGGAGCGGCGGCTCGACCCCACCGTCCTCGTGATCGCGGACGCCGAGCGGCCGGTCGCGCTGGCAGCCGTCATGGGCGGCGAGGAGACGGAGGTGCGCCCGGACACGACGAGCGTCCTCCTCGAGGCGGCCAACTTCGAGCCGAGCGGGATCCTGCGCACGTCCGAGCGCCTCGCACTTCGGACCGCGGGCTCGAACCGCTGGGAGAAGGGGGTCGACCCCTACCTGGCCGAGCCCGCGGCCGTGTACGCGACGGAGCTCCTCGTCCAGCTCGCCCGCGCCCGCTGGACCGGCGGTGTTGACGTGCACGCGGGGCTGCCCGAGCCGCCGCGCCTCTCCTACCGGCCCGAACGCGGGGACGCCCTGGTCGGGATCGCCGTTCCCGCCGAGGACCAGCGAAGCCTCCTCGCCCGCTTCGGCTTCCGGGTCGGCGACGACTGGACCGTCGCCGTGCCCACGTGGCGTGCCAGGGACGTGACTCGCGAGGCAGACGTGGTGGAAGAGATCGCACGCGCGCACCTGGACGAGGTTCCCTTCACCCTCCCTGCCCGTCGCCAGGGCGCCCGGTTGACGGCCGCCCAGCGTCTGCGCCGCACCGTCGAGGACGTCCTCGTGGGCGCCGGGTTCGAGGAGGCCTACACGCTGAGCCTCGCCCCGGCCGACCCCGCCGAGGGCGCGCTCCGGCTTCCCGACCCGCTCTCCGCAGAGCACGCCGTCCTGCGGACGACGCTCCTTCG
>JACVSB010000170.1 GCA_014534155.1 Thermoleophilia bacterium | reverse complement strand
CGAGCCGTCCGTCGCGATCGTCGTGCCTTCGTACAACGAGGGCGCCGCGGTCGCCCGCACGATCCACTCCTGCCTCGGCCTCGACTACCCGCCCGAGAAGCTCGAGGTCGTGGTCGTGAACGACGGGTCGACGGACGACACTTGGGAACAGATGCAGCGCGCCGCAGCCCTGTACGGGCCCGGGCGCGTCCGCTGCGTCGACCTCGGCTCGAACCAGGGCAAGCGGGCGGCGATGGCCGAGGGCATCCGCCGGACGGAGGCCGAGATCCTCGTCTTCGTGGACAGCGACTCGATGCCTGCCCCGGAAGCGGTGCGCAAGCTCGTCCAGGGCTTCGCCGAGCCGAAGGTGGGAGCGATCTCGGGCCTCACCTACGTGCGCAACGCGGAGGCGAACACGCTCACTCGCATGCAGGCCGCCCGCTACTACGTCAGCTTCCAGCTCCTCAAGGCGGCCGAGTCCGTCGTCAGCGCGGTCTCGTGCTGCTCGGGCTGCTTCGCCGCCTACCGGCGCGAAGCGGTGCTCCCGCTCCTCGAGCGGTGGGAGCACCAGCACTTCCTCGGAGTCGAGTGCACGTACGGCGACGACCGCGCGCTCACGAACATGATCCTGAAGAACCGCTGGAAGGCGATCTACGACGCGGAGGCCGAGGCCTGGACCGACGCTCCCGACGGCTACCGCAAGTTCTTCAAGCAGCAGCTGCGCTGGAAGAAGTCCTGGGCCCGCGAGGGACCGATCCTGGCCGCGCACCTCTGGCGCTCGCGACCGATCGCGTTCCCTGCTGCGCTCCTCGCGACGCTCTCGGGGATTGCGAGCCCCGTGGTCGCCGTCTACAACGTGGTCTGGCAGCCGGTCGTCGGCGGCCTGGATCCGCTCTTCTACCTCCTCTGCCTCTACCTGATGAGCATGGCGTACGCGCTCCTCTACCGGGCGCTCCGCGCCGACGGTGTCTGGAAGTTCGCCGTCCTTGCCACCTTCTTCTACGTCCTCTTCTCGCCCCAGCTGCTCTGGGCGATCGCGCGGGTGCGCGACGGGAAGTGGGGGACGCGCGGCGAGGCACCCGTGGAGCGGGAAGAGGCGACCCAGAGGATGCCGGAGGCGCAGCTTGAGCCGGCTTAGCCTCCTTCCGCTGGCCCTCGCTGTCCTCGGCGCGCTCGCGATCGGCGCCGCCGTCTCCTTCGCAGGCCCGCCCGTGCTCCTGCGGACGAGCTTTCCGGCCGGCGGCCTGGTCACGAACGAGTTCGCCTTCTGGCACCCACGGGACGCGCGGGCGCGGACCTCGCCCGTCTGGCGCCTCACTTCTGGCTCGCTCTTCGCCCGGCGCGGCGCCGGCTGGAGCGGCCGTCCGGACGACTGCGCGCCGGACCCGCTCTCCCGCCGCTGCACGAACTCGGCGATCTTCAGGCTCACGACGCGCCGCGCCGACCTTCGTTCCGTCCGCGTCAGCCTCCGATTGCGCCTCCTCGCCCTCGCGCAGACGCCGTCGACTCCCGCCGTGGACTGGGACGGCGTGCACGTCTTCCTGCGCTACGAGGACGAGCACTCGCTCTACTACGTGTCGGCCGCGCGCCGTGACGGAACCGTGGCGATCAAGAAGAAGTGCCGCGGCGGCCCCTCGAACGGGGGCACGTACTCGACGCTCGCGCAGCGCGGCGGCTTCCCCGCTCGACTGGGAGAGTGGACGAACGTGGCCGCCGAGGTGGCGGACCTCGCTGGGGGAGGCGTGCGGATCCGGCTCCTCCTCTCGGGCAAGCCCGTGCTCGTCGCCTACGACCGCGGCGTCGGCTGCGCGCCGCTTGCGCACGGCCGCGTGGGGATCCGCGGCGATAACGCGGAGTTCCTCTTCCGCGACTTCACGGTGCGGGGGCTCCCGTGAGCGTGGGGCCGGCACAGCGCCTCTTCGTGCGCCTCGTCTCGTCCGTCCTCGTCGTCGCCGGCGGCGCTGCCGCGGCGAGCGTCGTCGCAAGCGCCCAGACCGCCGCCCACCGCCGCCGGCACGAAGGCGCCCAGGCGTCGCCTGCCCGGCTGTTCGCACCCTCCTCGGCACCCCGCTTGCCGGACGAAAGGGAGAGTGCCGCGCCCGGTCGCGCAGCGGCTCTCGCTGCGACCGCGGGGGCGGACGTCGCCTCCCTGCCAGCACCGCGCGAACGACACCGTCGCGAGCGCGCCCGCATGGAACCCGCTCGCCCCGGCCGCACCGCGAGGCAGCGACTCCTCGAGCTCGCCTCCTCGATCCTCATCCTCGCGAGCGGCGTGGCCGCCGTAGCCGTCTTCCTGACCGCCGGCCACCATGCCGCCCGAGCGCGGGTCTCCGCGCCGGCAGTCGTCCTCACGCCGGCCGAATCGTCGGCGGCGGAGCGGTTCGCGGGCTTCCGGGAGGCCGTTCCCGTCCTCGCGACGGGCGCTCTCTCCAGGGGGAGCGCCGAGCCAGGCCTCGAGGCGGAGACGTTCGCGCGCGAGCTTACGCTCCTGCGCGCGGCGGGATTCACCGCGCTCGGGGCCCGGGAAGCCGAACGCGACCTCCGCGCGAGCGCGCTCCCGCACCGGCCGTTCCTTCTCGCGGTCGACGGCAACGCCGGCTCGGCCTGGCGGATCGCGGATCCCGTGCTCGGCCGGCTCGGGATGAAGGCCGTCCTGCTCCTCGACCCGGAGAAGCTCGGTCGGACGACCAGGTACTACCTGAGCGGCCCGGAGCTGGACGCGCTCGCGCGCTCACCGAGGTGGGAGGTCGGCCTGCATGTGCGACCAGACCTCGGCCCCTCGCGCATCGAGCGCACGCTCGCGGCGCTGGGTCGCCGGGGGATCGACGCGACAGCGGCCTTGACGTTCACGCACGAGCCCTCGCCTGAGGAGGAGCGGCGCCTCTCGAGCGTACGAGACCGCTTCTCGCTCGTCCTTGCCGACGGCGCTGCCCGCCGCTACGCGGTCGCTTCCGACCTGCCGAGGGCCGTGCCGCGCCTCCCCTTGCCCGGAGATGCGGCCTCCCTCCTCCCCCTTCTCGCCTGGCTCGCGCCCCGCCCGGCCAACGTGCCGGCGCCGTTCGACGAGCCCCACGTGTGGCGTGCGGAGGGATCCGCGCCGGCACCCACGCGCGGACGCCTCGTGCTCGCCCCGCCGGTGCGGACCTGGCAGGCCACGCTCTACGACCGGGCCGGGTCCGCTGCCTGGCGGGACTACCGCGTGCGCGTCACCCTCGCCGGGCTCGAGGCCGAGAGCAGCGGAACGCTGCTCGTGCGAGCGGTGGACGAGAGACGGCTCTCGGTCACGGTGTCCTCCGGCCGGGTAAGCGTGCGCGCGCTCACCCGCGACGGCTCCGGCGATCGCATCCTCGCGACCGCGCCGCTGCATCCTGCGACGCGGCACGCCGTGGGGGTGACGGTCGCGGGCGACACCTTGGCCGTGCGCGTAGACGGCGAGAGCTTGCGCGTTCGCATTCCGCCCGGGTTCCAGTCCGGCGGCATCGGTGTCGGCGCGTGGCGCCTGGCGCCGCGGCGCGCGCTCGTCTTCACCGATCTCGTTGTGCGACGCCTGCGAGAGGACGATCGCGTCGTCCATCCACTCTCGCGCCCCGGCCTCGCTCCCCGGGACTGGAGCTGAGCCGGTCGGCTTGCTAGCCGAGAGAGGCCTCCCCGCCGTCAGGCCACTGCAGAACGGGAAGGCCTCTTCGGCCTCTTCCGAACCCCTAGTAGGGGCTCGAGCGGGTTGCGTCGGCGGAGGCGTGAAACGCTCCCAGAAGCGTGAGCACCGACGCGAAGTAGAGGAAAGCCGCCACGAGGAACGCGCCCAGAACGAACGCGACGACGAGCGCTCCCACAGGGACGAGCCCTGCAGCCGCGAAGGCGAGGAGCGGAAGGGCGAGCAGCCCGACGGCGAGGACGGCGAGCGTCCGCTTCCGCATACTGCCGCGCCCGACGGCCGCGGCCGCTGAGGAGAGGAGCCCCGGAGTCAGGGTTTCGGTTCGGACTACCATCGGAGCACCTCCCGTCGTCAAAGTGCGTTCCATAAGCAACGTACGCCGCGGCCGCGGCGAGCGCATCGGGGTTTTCCCTAGGTTTCGGCCGTTTCGCGCTGCCTTCGGGCAGCCCTAGCGTCTTCCATTTGTGGTGGATGTCGCATACATTCGCGAACGGCGCGCCATGCGAGCGTCTCGGTCGCCAGATCATGCGGTAGGGCCTCTCCTCGGCCGCGCGCGCGAGCGCGCCGCGGTCGAGTCGGTTCTCGCTCGCGCCAGGAAGAGCGAGAGCGCCGTCCTCCTCGTTCGCGGCGAGCGTGAGACGGGGAAGACCGAACTGGTCGAGCACGCCGTGCGCAGCGCCGGCGGGATGCGCGTCCTGCGCGCGCGCGGCTTCGAAGCCGAGGCTGAGCTCCGGTTCTCCGCGCTCGCCGAGCTCCTGCGTCCGCTGCTCGGCCT
>JACVSB010000267.1 GCA_014534155.1 Thermoleophilia bacterium | reverse complement strand
GGCTCGACTACTACACCCGCACCGTGTGGGAGTTCCAAAACGACGCACTCGGCGCCGCGCAGAGCTCGATCTGCGCCGGCGGCCGCTACGACTACCTCGTCGAGGAGATCGGCGGGCCCGCAACGCCGGGGGTGGGGTGGGCCGCCGGGATCGAGCGGATGGGGATGTCGGCGAGCCTCGACCCGGAACCTCCGCGGCTCGACGTCTTCTTCGCCTGCGCCCCCGGGGCCGACCGCGCCGGGATGCTCGCTCAGATGGCGGAGCTCCGCCGCGCGGGCCTCCGCTGCGACACCGACTACGCGGCCCGCTCTCTCAAGGGGCAGATGACGCTCGCCGGCCGTCTGCGCGCCGACACGGTCGTCCGAGTGATGCCGGCCGAGGCGACGATCCGGCGTGGCGGCGAGGACGTGGCGACGAACGTCGCCGTCGGCGAGATCGCCTCGCGGGTCCTCTCGTCCGTCGCGCGCGCGGGCCTCTCCCGACCGGACGCGCGGGAAGAGGCTGCGGGCCGCGCTCCGCGCCCCGCGCGCCCGGAGGCCGGGCGGCGCCGGTGAGCACGTGGCGCGACGCGATGTGCGGGGAGGTCGGCGGCGAGGACGTCGGCAGGCGCCTCGCGCTCGCGGGGTGGGCCGACGCCCGGCGCGACCACGGCGGGCTCGTCTTCGTCGACCTGCGCGACCGGACCGGGATCGTCCAGCTCGTCGTCAACCCCGAGCGCGCCCCCGGCGCGGCCGCGGTCGCGCACGAGATCCGCAACGAGTTCGTCGTGCGCGCCGAGGGCGAGCTCGTGCGCCGAGCCCCCGACGCCGTGAACCCCACCCTCGCCACCGGGGAGGTTGAGCTCCAGGTCGACGACCTGGGGATCCTCTCACGCTCGACGCCGCTTCCCTTCCAGCTCGAGGAGGAGGGCGTCGACGAGACGCTCCGCCTGCGCTACCGCTGGCTCGACCTGCGCAGGGAGCGGATGCAGCGCAACCTCGCTGTGCGCGCCCGCCTCGTGGGGACGATCCGGCGCGTGATGGAGGAGGCCGGCTTCCTGGAGGTGCAGACGCCGATCCTGTTCAAGCCGACGCCCGAGGGTGCGCGCGACTTCGTCGTTCCGAGCCGCCTTCAGAGGGGCCGCTTCTTCGCCCTTCCGCAGTCGCCCCAGATACTGAAGCAGCTGCTCGTGATCGGCGGCGTCGACCGCTACTACCAGATCGCCATCTGCTTCCGGGACGAGGACCTCCGCGCGGACCGGGTCCAGGAGATCACGCAGCTCGACGTGGAGATGGCCTTCCCCGAGGAAGAGTTCCTCTTTCCCCTCATGGAGCGGATGATCCGAACCGTGTGGCGAGCGTGCCTCGGCGCCGAGCTGCCCGCGGCGTTCCCCCGGCTGACCCACGACGAGGCGCTCGCGCGCTACGGAAGCGACAAGCCCGACCTCCGCTTCGGGCTCGAGATCGAGGACGCAACGGAGACGACGCGCGCCTCGCAGTTCGGCGTCTTCGCCGCCGCTGCCTCCGTGCGCTTCCTGACGGCGCCGCAGGCCTTCTCGCGCAGCGAGCTCGCCACGCTCGAGGGCATCGCCAGGGAGTGGGGCGCGAAGGGCCTCGCCTACCTCGTCTACGACGAGGGCGGCGAGGTTCGGTCCCCGATCGCGAAGTTCCTCTCGGAAGGCGAGCTCCGGCGGTTCCGCGCCGAGCCGGGCTCGACCGTGCTCTTCGCCGCGGATGAGCAGCATACGGTCGCCCGCGTCCTTGGCGCGCTGCGGCTCCACCTCGCCCGCGAGCTCGGCCTCGTCGACGAGCACGCGTGGCGCCCGCTCTGGGTCACGGACTTCCCGATGTTCGACTGGGACGCCGAGGAGGGGCGCTGGGGAGCGGTGCACCATCCGTTCACGCGGCCCGCGCCCGGTTCCGAAGAGCTCGTCCGCCGCGATCCGGGTGCCGCGAAGGCCCTGGCCTACGACATGGTCGTGAACGGGATCGAGATCGGCGGCGGCTCGTTTCGGATCCACGAGCCCGATCTGCAGGCGGCGGTGTTCGACACGCTCCGGCTCTCGCCCGAGGAGCAGGAGCTCAAGTTCGGGTTCCTCCTCGACGCGCTCGCGATGGGCGCGCCGCCCCACGGAGGGATCGCCTTCGGGGTCGAGCGGATGCTGATGGCGCTCCTGCGCGAGCCGAACCTCCGCGACGTCATCGCCTTCCCGAAGAACCAGGCCGGTCTCGACCCGATGAGCGGCGCCCCGACCCCTGTGGCCGAAGAGCAGCTTCGCGAGCTCGGAATCCGCCTCCGAGACCCGGGCTAACGCTCGCTCGTGTCCGCGCCGATCAGGGATACTGTCACGCAGCGCTCTCGACGCCGAGGAGGCCCCCGCCATGTC
>JACVSB010000381.1 GCA_014534155.1 Thermoleophilia bacterium | reverse complement strand
TTCTCCGGAAGCTCCAGCGTAGTCGCGGCGAGCGCGCCCGCGGTCCGCGGATGGACGGGAAAGACCACGGGCTCGCCAAGCCGCCCGATCGCGTTGACGATCCGCTCGAGCGCCGACGGCCGCGTGTTCGCCTCGCGATGGAGCGTGAGAAGCGCATACGCCCCGGGGGCGACACCGGCATCGGCGAGCGCCGTCGAGCGCTCCCGTGCGAGCGGCGCGAGCGCGAGGTTCGCGTCGTACATGACGTCCCCGACCTGGTGGACCCCCTCGCCGATCCCCTCCCGGCGGAGGTTCGCGACCGCCGTGTCGCTCGGCGCGAGGAGGAGCGACGCCAGGTGGTCGACGACGATCCGGTTCAGCTCCTCCGGCATGGAGCGGTCCCACGACCGAAGCCCCGCCTCGACGTGCGCGACGGGGGTGCCGAGCTTCGCCGCCGCGAGCGCGCCCGCAAGCGTCGAGTTCGTGTCGCCGAAGACGACGACGGCCGCCGGCTCGACGTCGAGCACCGCGCGCTCGATGCCGGGGAGCATCCGCGCGGTCTGGTCGGCGTGCGTGCCCGAGCCCGCGTCGAGTTGGATCGCGGGCGGCGCGAGCTCGAGCTCCTCGAAGAAGATCGCCGAGAGCTCGCGGTCGTAGTGCTGCCCCGTGTGGAGGACGATCTCCTCCACGCCGTGGTTCCGAAATGCCACGGATAGGGGAAAAGCCTTGACGAACTGCGGCCGGTTGCCGACGACGGAAAGGACTCGCACGACGACGGCGAATCTATTCCACCCACATGGCCAAGCACTTCTTCCTCACCGGCGTCAACCTCCTCGCCTTCGGCTACAGGCACGGCCGAAACGTGAGCTGGTACGTGAACCGCCGCCTCACGCGGCCGTACTGAGCTCCCGCCGGGCGCCGCTAGAATGGCGCGTCGCGGGCCGTTAGCTCAATTGGCAGAGCAGGGGACTCTTAATCCCAAGGTTGCAGGTTCGATTCCTGCACGGCCCACCTCTCGTGACGCCCTCGTCGCCGGCGCGCTCGCGGCCCTCGTGAGCGGCGCGCCCTCGACCGTGTGGGCCCTCGCGACCGGACGCGATCCCTTGGAGGCGACGCTCGCCGCAGGGTCGATCCTCCTTCCGCGCGAGACGGGGAGGTCGCGCCTCG
>JACVSB010000186.1 GCA_014534155.1 Thermoleophilia bacterium | reverse complement strand
GCGGGCCGCTCGGTCCTCGACTGGCGAGAGGCGCTCGCGCTCGAGCCGCTCGTCGCGCTTGCACCGCATACGTGCACACATCCCTCGCTTCCGACGCTGGACGACGACACGCTTGCGTCCGAGCTCCGCGGCTCGCGCGAGGAGCTCGAGCAGCGAACCGGCCGTCCCGCCGAGCTCTTCGCCTACCCGTACGGCCGCTACGACGCGCGCGTCGTGGCCGCCGTCGAGAAGGCTGGCTTCACGGCGGCGTGCGGCGTCCGGCCGGGACCGAACGAATCGTCCACGCCCCCCTTCGAGCTCCGCCGCTACGAGGTGCGCGGCGACGCGCCGTTCGCCCAGTTCGTCCGCCACGTCCGGCCGGGGAGGCTCCGACCCCTCGCGCGCGCCGCCCGCCGCCAAAGGTCGTCGCTCGTCCGTCGCCGTCGCGGCGCGCGCGGCAGCTGACTCGCGTGCGCGCCGAAAGCCGCGAGAGACGCGTCGTCGCGATGAGCGTTGCCATCTCGACGCTCGACCGCCCGCAGGCGCTCGCGCGCTGTCTGCGCTCGCTCCTCGAGGGATCACGCGTTCCGAGCGAGGTCGTCGTGGTCGACCAGAGCGACGACCGGCGGGCGGGAGAGGTGGTCGAAGCCGTAGAAGACGCCCTCGCCATCCTCTACGTGCGCGACACGGGCCGCGGGCTCGGTCGCTCGCAGAACATCGCCGTCTCGCGTGCGAAGAACGACCGCGTCGCCGTCATCGACGACGATTGCGTCGCAGACGCACGCTGGCTCGCGACGATGTGGGAGACGCTCGACGAGGTCGACGTGGCAGCCGGCCGCGTCCTTCCGCTCGGGCCGGACGTCGAGGGCCTCTATCCCGTCGCGACTCGCACGAGCGCCGTCCGTCGCGGCGTCGACCGGACGACGCTCCCCTGGCACGTCGGGAGCGGAAACAACTTCGCGTTCGCGCGTCCGTGGTACGACAGGGTCGGCGGGTGCGACGAGAGGCTGGGGCCGGGCTCGCCGGGGCGGGGGGCGGTCGACCTGGATCTCTTCTACCGGCTCGTCCGTGCGGGGGCCCGTGTCCGCTACGAGCCCGACGCGGTCGTCTTCCACGAGCGCGCACCGAGGCGGGAGCGCCTCGCACGCCGTGTTCCCTACGGATACGGGATGGGCGCCTGCTGCACGCTCTGGCTGCGGAGCGGAGACGCGGGAGGCTTGCGCGTCCTGGTCGCGTGGCTTCGCTTTCGTTCGGCTCGTCTTCGTCGCGCGATCGCCGACCGGCGCTGGCTCGCCGCGTACGAGGAGGCGCTCGTCCTGGCCGGGACGGTCCGGGGCATCGGCTACGGTCTTCGCGTGCGGTCACCGAGCCCGAAGGCCGCCCTCGAGGAGAGCGCGTGACCGAGACGCGCGAACGTGCTCCCAGCGAGACCATCTCGGCCTGCATCGTCTGCAGGAACGAGGGAGACCGCCTCGAGGAATGTCTCGCGTCGGCGGCGTGGGCCGACGAGATCCTCGTTCTCGACCTCGAGAGCGACGACGGCTCCGCGGACGTCGCGCGGCGACAAGGCGCCCGTGTGATCCCGCACCCGGTCGTCCCGATCGTCGAGCGTGTCCGGAACGAGATCGCCGCCCACGCGCGCGGGGACTGGATCCTCGTGCTCGACCCGGACGAGCGGGTCTCACCCGGTCTTGCTCGCGCGCTCGACGCCGTGCGCGGAAGGGAGGACCTTGCTGCGGTCGACATCCCGTTCATGCACTTCGATTTCGGCCACGCGCCCACGAACCCCGTGCACAGGTACGACCACAAGGTTCGGATGTACCGCCGCTCACGGGTCGCCTGGCCGACAATCCCGAACGAGCTCCCGCGCGTCCCGCGCGATGCCGTCCACCGCCTCCCGAGCCGGGACGACGTGGTGATGCTCCACTACCGCAACCGCACGATCCCCGAAGCGCTCGAGCGCGTGCTGCGGTACGCCCCCGCGGAGGCCGAGGCCATGATCGCCGCCGGTGAGACGTTTACTGCGCGCGAGATGGTGCGGACGCTCTGGCGCAAGGTCAACCGCCACTTCGTTCGGGCGAACGCGCTCGGGGACGGCGTACCCGGGTTCATGCGGGCATCCGTCCTCGTGGCGTTCGACCTGTATGTGTGGGCGGCGTTCTGGCAGATGTCAGGCGCACGCAAGACGCCCGAGGACGACGTGTACATGCGCCGCCTGGGAAGGGGGCTCAAGCTCGTCGCCGGTGTCGCACGGCTCGCCGAGAGCCCGCGCCGCGTCCGTGCAAAGGCGAGGCGGTGGCGATCCTGAGAGCGCCCAGACCCGGCGACCCGGATCAGCGCGTGCGACTCGCGCCGGCCTCCAGGCGCGCCCGCTCGTAGTCGCGGAGCTCCGGCGGCTCTCCGGTGCGCGCGGGCGGGAGGGGAGGCGCTCGGAGCTCGCGTCGGCGCAGGCGCGCGGCGGCCCGCCGGAGACGGTGGTCGGCGTCGTTCATCCGACGCTGCCAGAGGAGGCGACGTGTGTAGCCGTAGCCGTGGACGCTCGCGGTCGTGCGGCGGTGGTGGAGGACATGATCCTCGATCGTCACGTGACGAACGTGGTACCCGGCCTTCGCCGCGCCCCACATGTTCCGGTAGGGCGGCGCGCCGTGGTGGACGAAGGGCGGGAGCGTGAAGTACTTCGCGCGGTCGAAGACCGCCGCGAACGGGTGCACGTAGTACGTCCAGCGCTCGCGCTCGCTGATCGGGCCGTAGCCGTAGCGGTTGGTGTAGCCGCGCTTTCCCAGCGCGTAGAGGAGCGGGTCGTGCGAGAACGCGTCGACGAGCGGTTCGAGGAACCCGCCGCTCAGGATCTCGCAGTCGGAGTCGAGCAGGAAGACGAGCGCGCTCTCCGCCTCCCGCATCCCCTGGTCGAGCGCGGGCCCGTGGAAGATGTTCTTCTCGTTGAAGATGACGCGCAGGCGCTCGTCCTCGCCAGCATGCGCGCGCAGGAAATCGGTCGAGGCGTCCCGGGAGCCGTTGTCGATCACGAGGACGCGCAACGAGGGGTACGCATCGCGCAGCGTCGCGAGGCACCGGCGCGTCTCGTCGAGCGTCCGGAAGTTCACAACGATCGCCGTGAGGTCTTCGAGCGTCGGCATCCGCCTCTCCCGCTGCGCGCGTCCGTGCCAGCGGAACGGCCTGGTTACGATACCTCCGTGCTACGTCGGGTCGCCGACGCGACGCCCGTCCGCCGCGTTCTCGACCGCGCTCGGCGCTTCTCGAACGTCGTCCGTATGGGCCACGACGCGCCGCGGCCGAACGAGCGCGTCTGGGTCGACCCCGCCCGCGTCGAGTACGCGCTCGACGGCCTCCGGGTCCGGTCGGGTGCGGTCGTCGACCGCTGGCCGCCCGTCGACCCGGTGCCGTTCGAGGAGCACCAACATGTCCGGTTCGCCCTCGCGCACTGGCGCGACGGCGTCCCTTGGGAGGAGACGGGCGCGTACGAGTACATGCTCGCGCGGATCGAGCGGCGCGGTCGCCAGGACGGCTGCCACGACCTCGACGACGTCAAACGCCGGTACGAGCGCCTCGACGAGCTGTTCGAGACGGCCCGGCGCGAAGGGCGACTCCGGACGAGGCAGGAGCTCGATCCCCGCGCGCGCAACGAGGACGGCGGAATCCTCGTCCACATCGGTCCGGGCGGCGAGCCGGCGATCGGCGACGGCGGAAAGCACCGGATGGCGATCGCGAAGCTCCTAGGTTTTCCGCTCGTCCCCGCGCGGATCGGGTACGTCCACCGCGACGCGGTCCGCCTGCTCCCGGCCTTGCGCGACGAGACGCGCGCGACGGACGTCTCGCGCCCGTCCCCGTGAGCAACGAATCCTCGCCCCTCCGGCC
Organism: Thermoleophilia bacterium; assembly: GCA_014534155.1. Next base: position 163 of record JACVSB010000186.1, on the reverse strand, counting down.
GCGCTGGTCGGTCATGGTGCCTGCCTACAACGCGGACAGGTACCTGCGCGAGACGCTCGCGTTCGTGCTGGCACAGGACCCGGGCCGCCAGGAGATGCAGATAGAGGTCGTCGACGACGCGTCCGCCGAGGATCCGACGCCCGTCGTGCGCGAGCTCGCGGGC
>JACVSB010000250.1 GCA_014534155.1 Thermoleophilia bacterium | reverse complement strand
CGGGGCCGGCAAGTCCACCCTCTTCGAGAGCATCCTGTGGGCCTTCTTCGGCGCGAGGGGGGGCGGCCCGCGCTTCGCGAACGAGTCCATCCCCTGGAGCGGCGGCTCGACGAAGGACCCATCCATCGTGGAGGCCACGCTGGCGACGGACGGCGGCTCGTACACGGTGCGGCGCCAGCTCAAGGGCGGCTCGACGAGCGCCGAGGTGCGCGACGGCGAGGGCAAGACCATCGTGACCGGCACCTCGGACGTGGTCCGCTGGGTCGAGGAGACGCTGCTCGGCATGGACCGGACCGCCTTCGAGGCCACCTTCTACGCCCGCCAGAAGGAGCTCCGTTTCTTTGCCCACGACGACGGCATCAGCCGCGTCCGCCGCATCTCGAAGCTCCTCGGCATCGGCGGCGTCGAGGCGGCCCAGGCCTTGCTGCGCGAGGACCGCAACGCCCTGCGCACGGAGGCCAGGGTGCTCGAGAAACGCCTCGCCGAGGCCGACCTCGAGTCCTTCCAGGCCGAGCTCAAGGAGGCCCGCGACGCCTGCGAGCGCCTGGAGGGCGAGCTCGAGAGGGTCGCCGGGGAGCTCGGTGCGGCGGAGGAAGAGTTGAAGTCGGCCCGCGCGGCCCGCGACTCCCTCGAGAAGTCCTACCGCGAGTACTCGCGCCTGACGGCGGACCTGCGCGCGGCGGAGGCCGAGGGACGCCGGGCCGCGGACCGGGTGGCCGAGGGCGAGAAGGACTTGGCGGACCTCGCCGCCGCCGAGGAAGAGCTCGGGCGGCTGAAGCCCGAGACGGCCAGGTTGCCCGGGGTGGCCGCGGAGCTAGAGAAGCTGGACGAGGACCGGCGGCGGGCGGAGGAGCGGGACAGGAGCCGCAAGGAGTGCCTGCAGGACCAGCGGCGCATCTCGGACATCGAGGGCGAGGTCTGGGACGTTCTGGAGGGGCTCGACGACGGCGACGAGGAGGTCCTGCCGGGCTTCCACGCCCTCTTCGACCTCGACGGGCCGGAGCTGCTGCGCGAGGGACTCGCCGTGCTCGACGGCGTCTCCGGGGAGCTCGAGAGGGCCGAGAACCGCCACGAGGGGCTCAAGGAGCTCGCAGCGCGCCACGAGGCGCTCGGGGTCGCGTCAGAGGAGGAAGGGGCGGCCAGGCGGCGCTACGAGGAGAGCAGGGACGAGGCGGCGGGGATCCGGGAGGAGCTCGAGGACTTCTCCGGCGGCGAGGACCTCGAGCGCCGGGCGAGGGACCTGCGCGAGGAGGAGGAGAAGCTAAAGGAGGTCGCCGCCCACCACCGCGGCCGGGCCAACGCCGACGAGCGCGAGGCGAAGAACGTGGACAAGGCGCGCGAGGCCATAGACAGCGGGGCCGAGGACCACTGCCCCACCTGCCACCGCGGCTTCGAGGGGGGCGAGCAGGAGGAGATCTCCGACACCCTCAAGCGCCAGGCCGCCTCCCTCCGCCGCCGCGCCGCCACCGAGACCGCCGAGGCCGAGAAGCTCACGGCCTCCGCCGCCGAGACCGCCGGGAAGCTGCAGCGGCTGGAGACGAAGCTGGACCGCTGGCGCGACCTGCGCGAGCGTCTGGCCCTCGCCGCGGACCGGGCCGCCGACCGCTTGGAGACCGTCGAGAGGCTGGCCGGGGATCTCAAGAGGCTTCGGGAGGACCTGGGAGGCCTCGCGGCGCCGACGGAGGAGGACCTCGAAGCGGCCCGTCTCAGCCGCGAGCGCCTGCGGCGCGTGCGTGACGCCAGCCCGGCCGTGGCGAGCCTCGCGGCCGAGCACTCGCGGCTGACGGAGCGGGTGGTGGAACTTATGGCGCGGCTGGAGGAGCTCGGCGGCCTCTCCTACGACGCGGACGAGCACCGCCGGAAGAGGGAGGAGAAGGACCGCCTGGAGCGTGCGCAGGGCCGCGTAGAGGAGCTGGCGCGGCGGCTGGAGACGCGCGGCGCGGTGGAGGAGGCGCTGCGAGAGGCCAGGGGGCGCGTGGAGGAGGCCGGCGCGTCCGCGGAGAAGCTGCGAGAGGAGGTCTCTGCCCTCGGCTTCGACGAGGCCGCCTACGAGGCGGCGTCCCGGAGGGTGTCGGCGGCGGAGGAGCGCGCCTCCACGTTGCGGGACGCCCGGGAGGGGCTCGGCGGCGACTGGAAGGACGCCGACCACCGCATCGAGCGGGCCAAGACGGAGATAAAACGCCTCGACGACGACCGGAAGCTCGCCAACGAGCGGGCTTCGGCCGCGGCGCGCATGGACGAGATGGACGGCCTCTTCACGGAGTTCTTCCGCTCCCTTACCGCCAGGGCGCGCCCGATGCTGGAGGCGGAGGCTTCCAGCCTGATCCGGGAGCTCACCGACGGCCGCTACGAGAGCATGGAGTTCGACGAGAACTACCGCGTGAGGCTGCTAGACCGCTTCGACGACTCCTACGCCATCGAGCGCTTCTCCGGCGGCGAGGCCGACGTCGCGAGCCTCTCTGCCAGGGTCGCCCTCAGCAGGCTCGTCGCCGCGCGCGGCGGCAACACCTTGGGGTTCCTCGTGCTCGACGAGGTCTTCGGGAGCCTCGACGCCGGCAGGCGCAACAACGTGCTGCTGG
>JACVSB010000275.1 GCA_014534155.1 Thermoleophilia bacterium | reverse complement strand
CTCCTCCTGACCCGGCGCCTTCACGAACAGCGGGATGAACGCGAGCTCGGCCAGGTTCGTCCGCGTCGGCTCCCGCCGCTTGTCGCCTCCGCGGAAGCTGATCCCGTGGTCGGCCGTGACCACGACGAGGCTTCGCCGGTACATGCCGGTGCGCCGGAGCCGGGCGAGCAGCCTGCCGAGGAGGCGGTCCGTGTAGCCGAGCTGGAGCAGGTGGCGCTGCCACGCCTGCAGCGCGAGATCGCTGTCCCACCAGAGCTCGCCCTCGCGGCCGGGGGCGCGGTCCGAGCCGACTCGGCTCGCGCGCCCGTCGGGGAAGAGGAGCCACGGCCCGTGCGGGAGGAGGACGTGGAGGAAGTTGAGCGTCGGCCGGCCGCCTCGTCTTGGCTCCAGCGAGCGCAGGAAGCGGTTGAAGTCGCGGACGCGGCCGGCATAGAAGGTCTCGCCCTCGCCCTTCGGGAGCGCCGTTTTCGCGCCCGCGCCGGTGCCGCCGCCCGCGTCCCCGAAGTTCCCCCAGGCGTCGTCGATCGAGGGGAGGCGGTCCTCGAGCGCCGGCGGGGCGAGGAGGTGGAAGTAGACGATGCGCGCATCCGAGTAGAGCGACTCGAGGCGCGTGGTCTCCCCGGGCGACGCCCGTTCGCACAGCTCGGAGGGGCAGAGGCGCGTCTGCGACTCGGTCACGTTCATGTGGTAGCGGCCGCCGAGGAGCGTGAAGAGGTTGTGGGGGTGGTTCTGGACGACCGGCAACCTGCGCGGCCACGGCCAGTCGCTGCTCAGGAGCGAGGGCACCGCCGCGGTCGTCGAGGAGGAGAGCGTGGTCGCGTTTCGAAACCACGTGGCGTCGCGCGCCAGCCGGGCGAAGTTCGGGAACCGCCCCTCGTCCACGCGATCGCTCCCATCGAGGAGCGAGATCTCGGGCAGCTCGTCGAAGACGACGAACACGACGGGCGCGTCGGCCCGGATCCGCGCGAGCTCGATCTCCACGTCGCTGGCGAAGACCAGGTCGCGCACGGGAGAGCCGAAGAGGAATGCGGCGAGGAAGACGAGCGGCGCCGGCGCGAGCACAGCGAGGAACGTCCGGAAGAGGCGGAAGCGGAGGAACGCGAGGCCGGCGGCGGCTCCGGAGGCGAGCGATCCGGCGACGAGGGGGAGCGTGCCGTCCAGCCCGGCGCGCTGGAGCGCCTGGACGGCGAAGACGGCCGTCAAGCCGACCACGAAGAGCACGTGCAGGGCGAGCCCGGCGCGCTCGTCGCACGCGAACACGACGAGCTCGAGCGCGAGGAGGGCGAGGGCGGGGACGAACGTGACGGCGAGCGCGAAGAGGACGATCTCCGAGGCGGTCGACCCGCGTACCGCGAAGAACTCGGCGTTCTTGCCGAGGATGTCGAAGAGGGGCTGCGCCAGCGCGAAGGCCGAGAGCACCAGGAGCTGCGCGCCGCGGATCGCCGGCTCGCGCGCGCGCCCGATGGCCCTACCTCGGCGCCGCGGAGTAGAGAATCCGGTTGCTCGAGCCCAGGGTCACGCTCCGGCGGATCTCGAACCGCTCCTCGAGGGCGCGCTCGAAGGGCGCCCGGTCGTAATCCGGATGCGCGCCGGCCCGCTTGCGCGCGAGGAGCGCCGCGACGCGGGGGTCCTCCCGTGTCGGAAACTCGATCACGACCTCCGTGCCGAGCTCGTGCAGCCAGGAGAGGAACGCGGGCACGGGGATGTTGCCGGCGAGCGCAACGTGGTGGAGGACTGCCAGGCAAAGCGTCAGGTCGGGCTTCCCGCGGCCCTCGAGCGGCTGGCGCTCGGCGCCGCGCCAGCCGAGCCCCGGGGACGGATCGGTCACGTCCAGGACGAGCGGATGGATCGTCCGCGACCCTTCCCCCGAGAGGCTGCGGTAGAGGCGGTCGACCACGCCCGCGTCCCCGTCGAGCGCGACGACGTAATCCGCGTTCTCCGCCGCGATGCGAGCGTGGCGGCCCTCGTTGCACCCGACGTCCCAGACGAGGCGGCGCGGCCGCTCGTGCACGACCTCGCGAACGAAGGCGTCCTTGCGGGCGGCGTCGCCTTCGCTGTACGACGTCGTCGCGCCGTACTCGTTCCATTCCGTCCGTCCGGGGTCCCAGCCGAGGCCGCGGACGAGCTTGGCCAGGCGGCGGACGTTCGCGACGATGAACTCCTTCCGGAAACCCGCGCGCCTGAGCTCGCCTTTCACGTCCCGGGTCGAGCGAGCGTGCCTGCGCTCCGCGCGCGCGTGCAGGACGACGTGCATGAG
>JACVSB010000214.1 GCA_014534155.1 Thermoleophilia bacterium | reverse complement strand
TAGATCTGGAACATGTAGACGAAGGAGAGGGCGCTTCCGAGGAAGACGAGCCCCACGAGCGCCGGCGTCCCGAGCGAGACGCGAAAGACCTCGAGCTTTGCCAGGAAGCCCGCGGTGGGCGGGACGCCAGCCACGCTGAAGGCGCCGAGCGCGAACGCCGTCCCCACGAGGGGGCCGCGCGCCCCCGCCGCGAGGAAGAGGACGAGCTTGTTGAACGAGTTCGCAAGCGAGTAGACGACTGCGGCCGCGTACCCCGCCGGCCCGCCGAGGGCGAGCGCGAGGAGGATGTAACCAGCCTGGCCGATCGAGGAGTAGGCGAGCACCTCGCTCGTTGCCCGCCTCGAGAGCGCCTGCGCGGAGCCGTACACGATGCTCGCGGCGCCGAGCATCGCGACCGCGGCCGAGCCGAACTCGAGCTCGGCCGGCAGGACGGCCGCTCCAAAACGCAGGAGCCCGTAGGCCCCGATGTTCGCGACCGCTCCCGCGAGGATCGCCGCGACGGCCGGCTTGGACGACGCATAGACCGGCGGCAGCCAGAAGTGGAACGGAAAGAGGCCGAGCTTGACGCCGAACGCGACGAAGACGGTGGCCGCGATCAGGATGGCCGAGCTCGGCTCCACGTCCGCGATCCGCGCGGCGACCTCCGTCATCTCGAGCGTCCCGGTCACGTGGTACATCGCGGCGACGGCGATCAGGAAGACGAACGAGCCGAGCAGGTTGACCACCGCGAAGATGAGGGCCGAGCCGAGCTGGTGGGCCTCGCCGCCGTGCGCCGCGAGCGCGTAGGCGGCGACCATCGAGAGCTCGAAGAAGACGAAGAAGCTGAAGACGTCGCCCGTGAGGAAGAGGCCCGTCAGCCCGGCGGCCTCGAAGAGGACGAGCGCGGGGAAGATGCGCGAGGTCTCCCCGGATGCAAGCTCGTACGCGAGCGCGACGAGGAGCACGAGGCTGGAGCAGAACGCGAACGCAACACCGAGGACGTCCGCCCGCAGGACGATCCCGACCCCCGCGGGCCACCCGCCGGTAATCACCTCGTGCTCTCCTTCGCGCAGGACGTCCACGCCGAGCCAGGCAAGGCCCGCGAGCTGGGCGACGAGGACGAGGGCCGCGAGCCGGCCGACGAGCGGTCGCCGCCCGTCGAGGCCGGCGAGCCCGGCGGCGGAGAGCCACGGGCCGGCGAGGGCGAGGACGAGCACTACACCTCCAGGCGCTCGCGCTCGAGCGCCCTCTCGCGCCCTGCCTCCGCCTGCGAGAGGTCGTCCAGGTCGACCGTGCTGTGCGAGAGGTAGACGCGGTAGATGAGCGCGAGCAGGAGGACGGCGACGCCGAACCCGATGACGATCGCTGTCAGCGTCATGGCCTGGACGAGGGCGTCGCTCGTCTCGGCTTCCTCGCTCGCGCCGATGGGAGGTTTCCCGCGGGAGAGACCGGACGCCATGAGCGCCACGTTCGCCGCGTTCGAGATCAGGACCATGCCGACGACGACGCGGAAGAGGTCTGCCTTCAGCATGAGGAAGGCGCCGGAGCCGAACAGGACCCCGACCACCGCTGCGAGGAGGACCGTCATTACCGCTTCGTCTCCGCGCCGGCGACTGCGTCGACGATCCCGACCGCGGCGCCGAGCACGAGCAGGAACACGCCGATGTCGAAGGCCACCGCCGTCAGGAGCTCGGCGGTGCCCACGTGGACGACCGACGATCCGGGGCGCGGGTAGTGGGTGACCGGCGCGGCGCCCCAGAGGAGCGGGAGGAACGCCACGCCGAGGGCGAGCGCGAGGCCTGCGAGCGCCACGGGCAACGCCGCGCCGACGGGCAGCGCGCGCCTGACGCGCGAGGATCCGAGGGCCGTGTACTGAAGCACGACCCCGAGCGCCGCGACGACGCCCGCCGTGAACCCGTCCCCGACGTCGCTGTAGCCCTTGACGAGGATCGCGAGCGCGACGACGAGGGTCGGCGCGAGCAGCAGGCGCGAGACGGTCTCGACGAGGGGGCCCGTCACGCCGCTCTTGCCCGTAGGAGGGAGACGATGGCGAGGAGGGCGACGGCGACGACGGAGATCTCGACGAGCGTGTCGAGCCCGCGAAAGTCCGCGAGGATCGCCGTCACGGTCGCCTTCGCATGTGCTTCCGGCGTTAGGCGGAGGAGCTCGGCGGAAACGCTCTCCTCGGGCGCGGGGCGCGAGAGCGCGCCCCAAACGACGAAGAAGGCGAACGCCCCGGCGACGAGGCCGACGATCGCGTCGCGCAAGCGCCGGCCGCGGCTGCTCGCGAGGGCCGCCTCGCGCCGGAGCACGTCGCGCGGGAGCAGCGCGAGGACGCCGACGAAGGCGAGTGCCAGGATCGTCTCCACGAGGACGGCCACGAGGGCGACGTCGGGCGCGCCGAAGAACGCGTAGGCGACCGCGAGGCTGAAGCCGACGGTGGAGAGGACGAGCACGAGGGTCAGGTGGTGCCGCGGAACGGTGGCCGAGAGCGCCGCCAGGGCCGCCACGCCGAGCACGAGCGCGAGCGCGACGTCGTCGCCCCCGAAGCTGCCCACCGTGTACGCCCCGGACGTCCGGGTCGCGGCGATCCCCGCGGCGACGAGGACGCCGGCGGGAACGAGCACGGTCGCGATCCTCGTGCGCAGGTCGCGCACCTCGACCTCGTGGATCCCGTCCGAGAAGCGGTTCAGCTGACGCAGGCCGACGGCGTAGGCCCGGTCGGGCCCCGCGGCGTTGCCCACGCGGGCCGCGGCGAGGGCGAGCGGCCGCCACTCGGCCGCGGTGGCCAGGGCGAGGAGCCCGAACGCGTACGTGGCGATCGCCATCAGGTTCTCGGGACGCGCGTCCAGGTGGTAGGCGACCTCGAGGGTCACCGGCGCTCGCACGGTCGCCGCGGCTCCCTCCCTTGCGAGCCGCACCAGGGGATCGGCGACGAGCCCGAGCACGAGGAGGAGGAGGCCGAGCGCCGCCGGCGGCGCGACGAGGAGCGCCGGCGGCCGTTGCGCTGGGCGCGCGCGCTCGGGGCCGAGGAAGATCCCGGCCCACAGCCGCCCGATGTACGCGAAGGTGAGCACGGCCGAGGCGACGGCCACGACGCCGAGGACGGCGTGGCGGTCCTGTGCCGCCGCGAAGAAGAGCTCGTCGGCGAAGAACCCGGCGGAGGCGGG
>JACVSB010000392.1 GCA_014534155.1 Thermoleophilia bacterium | reverse complement strand
GGGCCGAAGTTGACCATGTCGAGCGCGCCCAGCGAGACGACCTGCGGGATCCCCTCGGCGCCCGCGGCCTCCAGCCGCTCGGGGCCGGCCGAGAGGACGCCGCCGACCAGCTCGTCCGCGAGCTCCGTCGTCGTCACGTCGAGAACCGCCGAGAGGAAGCTGCCGCGGGCGAGGGCCTCGAGGGACTGGCCGCCCGTGCCCGTGGCGTGGAAGACGAGGACCTCGTAGCCCAGCCCCTCGAGCCGCTCCCGCGCCCGCGTCACGCACGGCGTCGTGACGCCGAACATCGTCGCCCCGACGAGGGGCTTCCCCTCGTCCTCGGCGTCTAGGCGGGACGCCGCCATCCCCGCGATCGCCCCGGCGGCGTTGGCGATGATCCTCCGCGAGAGGCGGTTCAGCCCTGCGATGTCGACGACGGAGTAGGTCATGGTCACGTCCGTCGCGCCCACGTAGGGCCTCGTGTCGCCGGACGCGAGCGTCGAGACCATGAGCTTTGGAACGCCGACGGGGAGCGCTCGCATGGCCTGGGTGACGATGGACGAGCCGCCGGAGCCGCCGAGGCCGGCGATTCCGTCGAGCCTCCCCTCGGCGTGCAGGCGCTTCGCGATCTCGGCCGCTCCGCGCGCCATCGCGGCCACCGCCGCCCCCCGGTCGCCCGCGCGGGCGAGCTCCTCCACGTCCGCGCCCGCCGCGGCCGCGACCTCCTGGCGCGGGACGTCCGCCGCCGCGCCTGATTCGCGAACTCCGACATCGACGAGGACGACGTCCGCTCCGTGCGCGCCCACGCGCTCCCGGAAGTACTCGTACTCGGCGCCCTTCGTGTCGAGGGTGCCGAAGAGGGCGACCGTTGGCACTAGGCCTCCTCCTCGACGCGCGTCACGCCCAGGTAGCGCTGCTGGGCGTCGGCGTCGGCGACGAGCACGCTCGCCGTCGTCTCGGTCGCGATCCGGCCGGCCACCATGACGAGCTGGCGCTCGGCCACGGAGGTGGCCATGGCGAGGTTCTGCTCGATGAGGAGGAGGCCGGTGCCTTCGGCGACGAGCGTGCGCATCGT
>JACVSB010000136.1 GCA_014534155.1 Thermoleophilia bacterium | reverse complement strand
CGTCCAGGAGGCGGACCGCTTCGGGCTCGCGCAGCTCCACCAGCTCCGCGGCCGCGTCGGGCGCGGGGGAGAGCAGTCGTACTGCCTTCTCGTCTCCCGGCCGAAGGAGGAGCTGACGGAGGCCGCGCAGGCGCGCCTGCAGGCGCTCGTGGACACGACCGACGGCTTCGCTCTCGCGGAGGTCGACCTCGAGCTGCGCGGCGAGGGAGAGCTGCTCGGCACACGGCAGTCGGGTCTCCCCGACCTCCGCTTCGCGCGCCTCGCGCGCGACCGCGATCTCATCGCGGCGGCGCGGCGCTTCGCGCGCGTCCTCGAGCCCGCGCCCGGCGATCCCCTTCGCGACGAGGTCGAGCGCTTCTGGGAGCATGCGCATCATCGCGGGCTCGCGTAAGGGCGCGCGCATCGCGGCCCCCCGGGGGGACGCGACCCGCCCCACCGGCGACCGGGCCCGCGAGGCGGCCTTCAACCTGATCGGCCCGCTCGAGGGCGCGAGCGTGCTCGACCTCTTCGCGGGGTCGGGGGCGATGGGCCTCGAGGCGCTCTCGCGGGGCGCCGGCCACGTCGTCTTCGTGGAGCGCGAGCGGGCCGCGGCTGACACGATCGAGCGCAACCTGGACACGCTGCGTCTCACGGGCGCTACGGTGCTGCGCTCCGACGCCCTGCGCGCCCTCTCGGCGGAGGCGGCGGCCGGCCGCCGCTACGACCTCGTCCTCGTCGACCCGCCCTACCGGGCGCTCTCCTCGCTCCTGCCCTCGCTCTCGGCGTACCTGCCCGCGGTCGTCGCGCCGGAGGGGCTCGTCGTCGTCGAGTCGGACGCCCGCGAGCAGCCCGAGCTGCCGCTCCCCGTCTACACGAGCCGACGGTACGGCTCCGCGCGCATTACGGTGTTCACCGGGCGATGAGCCGAGCGGAGCCGATCACCGCGATCTGCCCGGGGGCGTACGACCCCGTCACGAACGGCCACCTGGACATCGTCACGCGCGCGGCGGCGATCTTCGAGCGCGTCGTCGTCGCCGTGGTCCGCGAGCCGCGCCACAAGGCGCCGCTCTTCTCCACACAGGATCGCGTCACGTTCCTGCGCGAGGCGCTCGCGGGGCACGAGAACGTGGAGGTCGACGTCTTCTCGGAGCTCGTGGTCGAGTTCGCGCGCCGCTGGGGCGCCCGCACGCTCGTCAAGGGCCTGCGCGCGATCTCGGACTTCGAGTGGGAGTTCCAGATGCACCACCTGAACCGCCAGCTGGCGCCGGAGGTCGAGACGCTCTACCTCATGTCGAGCCCGCAGTACTCGTTCCTCTCCTCGAGCGGCGTGAAGGAGATCGCCTCGTTCGGCGGCAGCGTGGACAACCTCGTCCCGCCCGCCGTCGCGCGCCGCTTCGCCCAGCTCTACCCGAGCCCCCAGGAGGGGACGCCCGTCTCCCCCCGGGAGTAGACTGCCCGCCCATGGACGTCCTCGTGCTCATCGACAAGCTCGACGACCTCGTGCACAACGCGAAGGCCGTCCCGCTCACGGACCAGGTTCGCATCGACCGCGAGGAGATCTACGACATCCTCGACCAGATGCGGGCCACGATCCCCGAGGAGATCAAGCAGGCACGCTGGATCGTGAAGGAGCGCCAGGAGATGCTCGCGGAGGCCAAGCGCGAGGCGGACCGCATCCTCGGGGAGGCGCGCGAGCAGGCAGTCCGCGAGGCGTCGCAGACGGAGATCGTGAGGCTGGCGGAGCGTCAGGGGCAGGAGATCCTCGACGACGCGCGCCGCCAGGCGCGGGAGACGCGACTCGAGATGGAGGACTGGGCCGACTCCATCCTCTCCACGCTCGAGGTCAACCTGGACAAGTTCCTCGGCGCCGTCCGGCGCGGCCGCGAGCGTCTGCACGAGCGCTCGCAGGAGTCGGTGATGGCGGGCGTCACCGACGAGAGCGTGGGCTAGCCCGCCGCCGTCTCGAGCTCCTGGGCGCGCTGGCGCGCCTCCTCGATCACGCGCAGCGCTTCCTGGCGCGGGGCGAACCCCTCCGTCGCCACCTTCTTGTCCTCGAGGTCCTTGTAGACCTGGAAGAAGTGCTCGACCTCGTTGCGAAGGGGCGCCGGGAGATCGTCCAGCTCTTGTACGTGCGACCACATCGGGTCGCGAAGCGGGACGCAGAGGATCTTCTCGTCTCGCCCCTTCTCGTCGCGCATGCGGAAGAGGCCCACGGGCCGGGCCCGGATGCGGCAGCCGGGAAAGGTGGGCTCGCCCGTGAAAACGAGGGCGTCGAGCGGGTCGCCGTCCTCGCCCTGCGCGCCTTCGATGAACCCGTAGTCGGCGGGGTAGCGCGTAGAGGTGAAGAGCATCCGGTCGAGGACGAGGTGGCCGGTCTCGTGGTCGACCTCGTACTTGTTCCGCGACCCGGAGGGGATCTCGACGAGCACCATGAGCTCCCTCTCCATGCCCCGCGACGGTACCCCCGGTGCCGGATTTCGACGCCGAGGGCCGCTGCTAGGCTGGACGCGTGTGACGATCCTCGACCTGCGCACGATCCACGTTCGCCCCGGCGAAAAGTGGCGCGACGCGCGCGCCGTCGAGCTCGAGCCGTTCGACCTCGGCGGCCAGCGCTACTCGCCCGTCCCGGCGGCGCCCGAGGCAGCCGTCGCCGTCACGCGGACAAGTGGCGGCCTCCTCTTCGAGCTCGAGCTGGAGGCCGGGCTCGCCGGCCCCTGCTTTCGCTGTCTCACGGACACCGTGGTCTCCGTGCCCGTGCGGGGACGGGAGTACCAGGCGGCGAGCCCCGGGGAGGCGGACGAGCTGCGGACGCCGTACCTCGCGAACGACCGGCTCGACCTCTCGGCGTGGGCGCGCGACGCCGTCGCGCTCGCTCTCCCGGACAAGATCCTCTGCCGGGCGGCGTGCGCCGGTCTCTGCCCCCTCTGCGGTGCGGACCTGAACCGGGAGGAGCACACGCACGAGGAGGACGTCGTCGACCCGCGCTGGGCGGCGCTCGCCGACCTGCGCGAGCGGCTGTAGCGGACGTCGCCGCTACACTCCGAGCCGGATGGCCGTCCCCAAGCGAAAGACGTCCAAGGCGCGGCGCGACAAGCGCCGGGCGACGCACCGGCTCTCGGCCCCGGTCGTCCACGAGTGCCCGCAGTGCCACCAGCCGAAGCGGCCGCACCGCGTCTGCCCGACGTGCGGCACGTACCGCGGCCGCGAGGTCGAGCCGCTCTCGACACCCGCGCCGTAGCTTCGTGACGGTCCGCGTCGCCGTCGACGCGATGGGCGGCGATCGCGCCCCGGACGAGGTCGTGGCGGGCGCCGGGCTGGCGCGCGCCCGGGAGGTCGAGCCGATCCTGTACGGGCGCCGGGAGGTGGTCGAGGCCCTGGCCGACGGGCTCCGGATCGTGCACGCCCCCGACGTCGTCGGCATGGACGAGAAGCCGGGCGACGCCGCGCGCGCGAAACGCTCGAGCTCGCTCTTCGCCGCCTGCCGCGCGGTCTCCGACGGGGTCGCCGACGTCGCGCTCTCGGCGGGCAACACGGGCGCGCTCCTCGCCGCCGGCCTGGTCGAGATCGGCAGGCTGCCCGGTGTACACCGGCCCGCGATCGCGGTCCCGCTCCCCGCGCTCGCCGGCCCGACGGTGCTGATCGACGGCGGCGCAAACGCCGACGCGCGGCCCGAGCACCTCCTGCAGTTCGCGCACATGGGCGCCGTCTTCGCCGCCGAGGCCCTAGGCGTCCGCGACCCCTCGGTGGCGCTCCTCTCGATCGGCGAGGAGCCGGAGAAGGGAAACCGCCTCGTCCGCGAGGCGCACGAGCTCCTCGCGGAGGGACCCCTTCGCTACGTGGGGAACGTCGAGGGCCGGGACCTCCTGCGCGGGAGCGTGGACGTGGTCGTCTGCGACGGGTTCACCGGCAACGTCGCGCTGAAGACGCTCGAGGGCGGGATCGGAATCGCGCTCTCGAGCCTGCGCGAGGAGATCGCCTCCACCTGGCGCGGCAAGGCGGGCGGCCTCCTCGTCCGCCCGGCGGCCCGCCGCCTGCGCGCGCGCCTCGACCCCGAGACGTACGGCGGCGCCTACCTCCTCGGCCTGCGCGGGCTCGTCGTCATCGCGCACGGAAACTCCTCCGCGCGCGCGATCGCGAACGCGATCGGGCTCGCCGCGCGGGGGGTGGAGGGCGGCGTCGTGGAGCGTGTCGGCGCGCGCCTCGCCGGCGCGGCCGTCTCGGCGGGGAGCTGACGCGCCTCCGTGTTAGCATCCGGCGTCCGTTTCGGCCGGCGAACAGGGAGAGGTTGGGAGAGGGCGACATGGCAGCTTCGCGCGAGGAGATCTACGGTCAGGTCAAGGACGTCCTCGTCGAGCAGCTCGGGATCGAGGAGAGCGAGATCAACGAGGAGGCCTCGTTCCAGGAGGACCTCGACGCCGACTCCCTCGACCTGGTGGAGCTGATCATGGAGCTCGAGGACCAGTTCGGGATCAAGATCTCCGACGAGGATGCCCAGGGAATCACAACCGTCGGACAGGCCGTCGAGTACATCTCCACACACCAGTAGCCGGGACGACGGACCGGCGCATGCCGCGCTCCTCGACCTGATCGAGGGCCTTCCCGCCGACCGGCTGGAGCCCGTCTTCACCCACACTTCGTGGGCGGTCTCCCGCGACCGCTCATACGAGCGCCTCGAGTTCGTGGGCGACAGCGTCCTCGGCCTCGCGATCGCCCGCGAGCTGTACGAGCGCTTCCCGGAGTACCCCGAGGGGCATCTGGCGAAGCTGCGCGCGCACGTCGTCTCGCGCCAGAGCTGCGCGGTCGTGGGCGCGCGCCTCGACCTGGGCGCGAAGCTCGTCGAGCGCGGCGGCGACTCGATCCCGGCGGAGGAGCTCGAGCGGCTGTCCGTGAACCGGAACGTGCTCGCCGCGCTCGTCGAGGCTGCGCTCGGCGCCCTCTACCTGGAGCACGGCTTCGAGCCGATCCGCACCGCCGTCCTGGCCGCCTTCCAGGACCAGATCGAGTACGCGCTGACCACGTACGTGGACTACAAGACGGAGCTCCAGGAGGAGGTCGCGCGGCGGACGCTGACGGTCTCCTACACCGTCGTGGACGTGGAGGGCCCTCCGCACGACCGCCGCTTCACCTGCGCGGCAGTCGTGGGCGGCGAGCAGGCGGGCGTCGGCCACGGAGCCTCGAAGAAGGCGGCCGAGCAGAACGCCGCCCGCGAGGCGCTGGAGAGGATCCGCTCCTCCTGATCGAGGGCGCCGTCCGCGCCGGGCGGCAAGCTTCCGGCGCGTGTACCTGCGGTCGATCCGCCTGCGCGGCTTCAAGTCCTTCGCCGACCCGGTCGAGGTGCGGCTCGAGCCGGGCGTTGCCGTCGTCGTCGGCCCGAACGGCTCGGG
>JACVSB010000205.1 GCA_014534155.1 Thermoleophilia bacterium | reverse complement strand
GCGGCCCCTTGATAGGGAACCCGGTCTACTCCCCTGACGGGACGAAGATCGCGTATCTCCAGTGCGAAGGCGACTGCGGTGATCCGCTCAGTCCGGGTACGGGCGAGGGCTCGATCTGGGTCATGAACGCCGACGGCTCAGGTGCAACCCCGATCCTCATGCAGGACGCGTCCGGCGTCCCGCCGGTGACCACGCTGAGCTGGGGCGTCGCGCCTTCGTGAGCTGGGACCGGAAGTCACCACCGGCGGTCGCTTGGCCTTCACCCGATTCGCGTAGCGTCCCATAGCTCGTCCCGGCGCATCCTTTCGCTCTTCCCCTGCATTTACCGAGTCATCCCATCGGGCGCGAGCGCAACGCCGAGCATTGGCGGAAAGCCGCCTAGACCGAGCTTTTGAGCTTCGGTACCTCTCGACCAGGGCGGACGGCGTTGTAACAGACTGTCACTAGGGAAGCGCCCCACGGTCGCGGCGGCGTGGCTGCGGAGTCGTGGCGAACTCCGCTCGCTCGAGCTGGTCGACTTCGACGTCGCTCCCGAGCATGCGATCGCTGCATCGGCCGTACGGGAGCTGGGCCTACCACGCTCCGCGCGGGCAACCCGAGCTCCCAGTCCGCGTCGACCGTCTCGTTGACGTCGGGAGGGAGCCGGTCTCTTTCGCTCAGCTCGTCGCGGGCGGCCCGCCGAGGTCGAGGAGGAAGATCTTCCCGTTTCGTACTCGAGCGCTCGGATTCACGCGCGTCCCGGCGTTCGCGCAGGCGGCACCCGGCCGCTTCTTGAGTGTCGCGGACATCGCGACCGCATCCCGGGTGCCGACCAGGTCGCGGACCTGACGCCCGCACGAGATGCTCTCGTTGAAGGCGATGGCATCGCCGCGTGTGTTCAGCACGCTGACCCGGCGTCCCTCCGTCACCGTCGCACCCCGCGCGAAGAAGCTGGCCGCGCGCTCGTTATCCCCCGCGTTCATCGCCTCGAGCCAGGCGCGGACGACGCGCTCCGCCTGCCCTCCCGACGGGGGCGTCGTCTCCGCTCCGGTCTCGGCGCCCGTCGTCGTGTCCTCGCCGGTCTCGGCGCCCGTCGTCGTTTCCGACGTCGTGCCACCGGTCGTCTCCCTCGCCGTCGGGGCGGGCGTCGCGCCCACTGTGGTCGCGGAGCCGATCCCGGTCGTCGCCTGCGCGGAGGGACCGTCGTCCCCGTCCCCGCATCCGGCCAGGAGGACGGCGAAAATCGCGATGAACGCCGCGTAGCGCACCCGGGCGCCTAGCGTACCGCCCGCCGCCGGCCGGATATGCATCACGCGCAGGCCCGTGTCCCTAGCGCGCAACAAGCCACTCGACCGCCTCGTGAGCGACGCGCGGTGGAACGGTATGCGGCCCCGCGAACTCGCGGTAGCGGACGCTGTAGCCGCCGCGCCTCAGCTCGCGGACGATGCGGCGGCTCGTCTTCCCCACGGGGAGAACGCGATCCTGCGTTCCATGTGAGACGAAGATGCGGGGCGAGCCCCGCCGCCCGGCGGGCGCGCTGAAGCCCGGGGAGAAAGCGATCACCGAGCTGAAGAGGTCACCGTTCGTCAGCCCGAGTGAGAGCGCGTACGACGCGCCGTCGGAGAAGCCGGCGATCGCGACCTTTCTTCGGTCGATCGCGCAGCGGGAGAACGCCTCAGCGAGCATGCGGTCGATGAAGGCGACGTCCGGCCCGTAGCCGCCGAGAATCACGTCCCACGTGGAACCCCGCGAATGGGGCGCGAGGAGGATCAGTCCATGGCGGTCGGCGAGCGGGAGGAAGGGCGCCAGACCGTTGCGCCCGCCGCCGCCCGCGCCGTGGAGCGTCAGCACGAGCCGGTACCGGCGGCCCGGGCGGCAGCGGCGGGGGACGTAGAGGACGGCACCGTGCCCGAGCTCGGGTGCGAGCTGATAGAGGCCGCGGGGCGTCGCCCTCCGGACTCGCGCGCGCGGGCGGGCGGTCAGCCGTCCCTGTCGCGCGACCTCCTCCCGGGCCGCCGGTGAATCGGGTTGGCGTCCCGCCTGTCCCGTATCGCTTGCCCCGGCGCACGCCGACGCAAAGCCGCCCAGAGCAACGGCGAGCGCGAGAAGTCTCACGCCGAGCGCGTACCCGTGCCGACCGCGCGAAAACTGCGCCTCGCCGGGGAGGACTCGCAGGTGGAACTCCTCGGGATCTTCCAGGTCAGTTGTCCTGCACAACCTCGTCGACGCCGCGTTCGGCGTCGCCGGCTTCTTGCTGGCGAAGACGTGGGACGGGCGAGGCGTACTTGATCGGCGGCGGCCTTGATCTACCTCATCCTCTCGCGCGGTGCGTCCACTCCCTCCCGCGCTACGGTGCCAGCGTGGACGACGCACTCCGGCGCGCCCTGGAGTCGCTCGAGCGCACCCTCGCCGCCGGCGCGCTCGAGGAGCCGGAGCCGGCGCTCGCGTGGCTCGCCGGGCGCAGCGTCGCGATCGACCAGCGCGAGCTCCACGGCGCGCGCCGGCGCGCGCTTCTTCTCCTTGCGGCGGGTGGTGATCCGGTGGACGGTCTCGTCCCCGACAGCCGCGCCGTCTCATCGCTTGCGGACGAGCTGGGCGACGAGCGCCGTCGGCGCCAGCTCGCCGGCGGGCTTGCGGAGCTGCGAGCCGGCGCAGGCGGCCTCCCGCGCGTGGAGGTGGCGGTCGACCGGCTCCTCTCGGACGGCGAGCGCGCCTGGCGCGCGTTCTCCTGCGCCCTGCTCGCCGAGGAGCTTGGCGACGACGGGTCCGCGACGACAGCGCCGTGAGGACAGGTCACGAGCTACGTGCGCTCATGCGCCGGTTCCCTGCCGGCGTGGCCGTCGTCACCGTCGATCTCGAGGGGGAGCAGATCGGCCTAACGGTCAGCTCGCTCGTCTCGCTCTCGCTCGAGCCGCCCCTCGTGGGCGTATCGGTCAGCCGCTCCGCCGCGCTGCACGAGCTCCTGCGCGACGCCGGCGAGTTCGCGGTCAGCCTGCTTGCCGCCGGACAGGAGCACCTCGCTCAGCACTTCGCGCGCGGCGTTCCCCCGATCGCGCTGTGGAGCGGGATCGAGAGGCGGCCCGGCGTACATAGGGCCCCGCTGCTTGCCGGCGCCGTCGGATGGCTGGAGTGCGAGACATGGCGCGAGTACGAGGCGGGCGACCACACGTTCTTCGTGGGGGAAGTGCGGACGGTCGAGGCCGGTGGCGCCGCGCGCCCGCTCATCCACATCGGCCAGTCGTACCGCGCGCTGTGATCGAGGCCGTCGTGTTCGACCTGGACGGCGTCCTGCTCGAGTCGGAGCAGGTCTGGGACGAGGCGCGGCGCGAGCTGACGGTCGAGGTGGGCGGGCGCTGGACCGAGCGGGCGCAGCGCGACATGATGGGGATGAGCTCGCTGGAGTGGTCGCTGTACATGCACGACGAGCTCGGCGTCTCCCTCCCGCCCGCGGCCATCTCCGACGAGGTCGTCCGGCGC